>DSDR01000306.1 GCA_011048645.1 Phycisphaerales bacterium | reverse complement strand
GTACAACAGCCGAGCGGCGCAAGTGAGCCGGATAACGCCACGCCTTGGGAGACGTTCCAATATACACGTATCGCCTATCGGGCCGCTTGCGCGGCCGCGCTGTTGCGCCCGCTGTTGCGTCGTGCGGTGGTTAGCCGGCGACCTGCTGAAACGTCTGACCGGTCAGCCTTTCGTAGGCGTCGATGTATTTGGCGCTGGTTTTTTGCACAATATCCGGCGGCAGTTCCACGCCCGGACCGGATTTGTCAAAATTGATTTGCTCCAGATAGTTGCGGACAAATTGTTTGTCGAAGCTTTCCTGATCGCGTCCGGGTTCGTATTTGTCCGCCGGCCAGAACCGCGACGAATCCGGCGTGAGCGCCTCATCAATTAAAATGATTCGCCCGTCAATCTCGCCCCATTCAAACTTGGTATCGGCCAGCAAAATGCCCTTCGATTCGGCATAGGCCTGGGCTTTTTTGAAAATCTCTAAACTTTTATCGCGCACATAGTCGGCCTTGTCCCTGCCGATCAGCTCCACGCAGGCATCATAGTCGATATTCTCGTCGTGGGCGCCCTGCTCGGCCTTGGTCGAGGGGGTAAAAATCGGTTCGGGCAGCTTCTGGCATTGCTTCAGACCCGCCGGCAGCTTAATGCCGCAAACCGTGCCCTGTTTTTGATACTCCTTCCAGCCGGAACCGGTGATATAGCCGCGGACAATGCACTCGACCGGCAACACGCGGGTCTTTTTGACCAGCATACTCCGCCCGGCCAGTTGTTCCGGATGATCGCAAAACGGCGGGGGGAACTTCGCGACGTGGTCCGAGATCAGATGGTTTTCGACTGTGCCGGACAGAAAATCGAACCAGAATTTGGAAATCCGAGTCAGCACCTGACCTTTGTACGGGATGCCGGTTTTCATAATCACATCAAACGCACTGATGCGGTCGGAAGCGACAATCAGCAGCGCCTGGCCGAGATCGTAAATATCCCGCACCTTGCCGTGCTTGACCGGGACATCGGGAATGTCGGTTTTGAGTACCACATTAGCCATAGACCATCTCCGTTTGTCAATAAACAACCGTTCTATTTTTGTAGCGATACGTCGGCGATACTATAGCCAAAACCAGCCTGCGAATAAAGCATTTTTCGACCGTTTCCCTATGATAAACAGCCCGCCGTCGAGGCCGCAGGCGCCGGACGTAAATTGCCGTTGTTAAATCAGATGTTTGCAGTATAATACGGCCAATTCTTTCGAAAACCGACCGGCCCCCTCTTTCGTATGAGACGTATGCATAATCTAATTGATAATCTGACCCTTGATGCGGTCGAACAATGGCTGCGTCAGGATGACCGGGATGCACTGGAACCGCTCTGGGCGGCGGCCGACGCGGTGCGGCGTGAGCACGTCGGCGACGCGGTGCATCTGCGCGGCCTGATTGAAATATCCAATTACTGCGTTCGACAGTGCGCCTATTGCGGGCTGGCGGTGACCAACCCGTATCTGGAGCGTTATCGAATGAGCGATGAGGAAGTGCTCGACTGCGCCCGGCAAGCCCACCGGTTCGGCTACGGCACGGTGGTGATACAGGGCGGAGAGGATTACGGCCTCGAAACCGACCGCATCGCCGGACTGATACGAAAGATCAAATCCGAGCTGCCGCTGGCCGTGACGCTGAGTTTGGGTGAGCGTGAGCCGAAGGAGCTGGCCGCGTGGCGCACCGCCGGCGCCGACCGCTATTTGCTGCGGTTTGAAACATCCGATCCGGAATTGTACGCTCGCATCCATCCCCCGCGACCGAGACAGACATACGACCGCTTTGACCTGCTGCGCCGCCTGCGGGAGTTGGGGTACGAGGTCGGCAGCGGCGTGATGATCGGCATCCCCGGCCAGACGTATCGCACGCTGGCGCGAGATATTCTGAAGTTCGAAGTATTTGATCTGGATATGATCGGCGTCGGGCCGTATATTCCCAACCCGCTGACGCCGCTGGGACGCGGAGAGGATGTTTTCGCTGTCGATCCGGACGATCAGGTTCCCAACGAGGAACAGATGACCTATAAGGTCATTGCACTGACGCGGCTGGTCTGTCCCCAGGCCAACATTCCCAGCACCACCGCGCTGGCGACGATCAATCGCGACGCGGGGCGTGAGCTGGGGCTGTCGCGCGGGGCCAATGTCGTGATGCCCAACGTCACGCCCGTCAAGTACCGCACCCGTTACGAAATCTATCCGGGTAAAGCCTGCCTGAATGAAACCGCCCAAGCGTGCCAGGGATGTTTGCGCGGACGTATCCACGCGATCGGTCGATTCGTCGGCCAGGGTCCCGGCGGTCGTTTGCGCTAATCGGCCGGATTAACCGGCGGCATGGACCGATTGTTTTTTGACGCTCTGCCGGGCGGCTGCATAAGCGCTGAGAACGTTTTCGATCATGCAGCTTACGCCGCATTGCTGCTGTAAAAACGCCTGGGCGTTCAGGGCCAGGCGCCGCGCCGATTCACGCTGACTGAGCAAACGTTTCAGGCAGCTATAAATGCTCATCTCGTCTTTGCCATCCCACAACGCGGCGGTTTGTCCGTCAATCAGCAAGCCGCTGGTGGCGTCTTCGGCGCCGGCAATCGCCAGCCCCACCCCCATCGCCTCCAGCATCTGGGCGTTGAACAGGCCGCGATCATGGAGATGTAAAAACACGTCCGCCCCGGCCAATACCGTGCGCAGCGGACGCATCAGCGGCACAATCGTAACCGCTGGGGTCAGCCCCAGCGAGCGAATCTGGCGGCGAACGGCAGGCTCGGCCTTGCCCGAGCCCATCAGCACAAGCATCAGCTCAAACCCGTCCAGCAGCAAATGACGAACCGCCCCTAACAACGGCTCAAACAGCCGCACATCATCCAGCGGATGCACCGCAATGAGGCTGGCCGGTCGATCCATCCGCGCAAAACAAGCGCAGGAGTCTTCAACATAGCAACCGATGGGAACATGCTCTATGCGCTGCCGCATCGCCGGCAGGGCTGCGGCCACGTGCTTGATCAGGACGTCCGACGGGGCCAGCAACCGAGCGGCTCCGGACATCGCCTTGCGACGGCGGTCCCGACGTTTGGGCCGTCCGTGAAATGTGATGACAAACGGCACATCCAGCGACTCGGACAAAAACGCCGCCAATTCCGCCTGACCCGGCCAGAAGGCATGAATGACCGTCGGTTTGAATCGTTTGAGCCGTTCCAGAAGAATCCGCCGGTTGGTCGCTGAAAAAATCCCCAGACGCAGCGCGGGATAGTCAATCTTTTCGACCATCGGGCAATCCAGCAACGCGGCGTCCATATCGCCCGGACAGACAACCGCCGCCGGGTCCCCCGCATCGGCCAGACCGATGAGTATCCGCCGCAGGTACACCGCGTAATTGCTGTAAACGCCCTGGTCAATCAACAGTACCGGACGAATCGCAGCAGCGCTGTCCGATCCGTTTGAAAACCCGTTTTCCGCCATTGTGCTACCTCTGTGTCGCCTTAACAATTGCGTCCAGTTTTTCCAGTTCGCCGGGGCGAATATGATAACAATGCGCATCATCCGGAAATGCGCCGGCCCGGACCTGCTGGGCGTAGGTCGAAATTGCGGCGGTGATTGGCTCGGCCAACTGACCAAAAACCTGAGAAAACTTCGGCAGTTTGCCTTCGGTCAGACCGAGGATGTCGTTGATAATCAAAATCTGCCCGTCGCAATCCGGCCCTGAGCCGCAACTGACCACCGGCACGGGACTTTCAGCGGTAACGATTCGGGACACTTCCCTCGCGGTACCTTCCAGCAGCAGCGACGAGGCGCCGGCCTGCACCATCTTGCGGGCCAGATCCACCAGTTCCCAGGCCAGTTCCGCGGTCGTTCCTTCGGCGCGCAGCCGGCCGAGCTTGGCGATGCTCTGGGGACGAATGCCGATATGCGCCATCACCGCCATGTCCGCATCGCTGACCGCTTTAATCACATCCAGATGTGCCGCGGTGGCCTCGATCTTGATGACCTGTGCGCCGGCCTGCTGGACGAACCGCCCGGCGTTGCGCACCGCGTCGGCAATCGAGGTCTGATACGACAAAAACGGCATATCCGCCACCAGACACGCCTTCGGCGCACCCCGGCGCACGCCCTCGGTCAAGGTCGCCATAAAATCCATTGTTACCGGCAGCGTTGATTCGTATCCGAGCAGGGTCTGAGCGGCCGAATCGCCGACGAGAATCATCTCCACGCCCGCCGCGGCCACAAGCCGCGCCGTGGTGTAGTCATAGCAGCTTACCGCCGCGAACCGACGCCCGCTGCGCTTATACTCCAGCAAATCGCAAATTGTTATCCGCCCGTCCGACAATTCTTATTCCCCTGATATTTAATCGACAATAATCAAAATCAATGGCGTCATTATACCCCAACACCGCCGGTCGGGACAATATTTTCTCTTTTCGCAGTCGTACGGCCCAAGCGATCAAATCAGAATAGACCGCCCTGCCGAAGGGACCAATCGGGACACCTGCGCGGCCGAATCGCTGTTATGTGTTATGATTCGATCATTTGTCCGGTCAGGAGCCGTAAAAAAATAATTGGACTGTTTTTTCACCACGAAGAACCCAGCGCGGCCTTCGTGGTTCAATTATTCGGAAATCAGTCATTTTATTTCTTTACGATCTCTTACAGTGATTGCGCGGAAAGTGCGTCGTTCGGCGTCCAGCAGGAACTTATTCGGACACCGGCCGTTTTTGAGCAGCTCGCCGGGCAGGCATTCGTCGGGGCCGGCGACCTCCTTTTCAATCGTGCCGTCGTCGCTGAGAATGCAGATCGTATTTGTCCCGTGCACCTGAAACATCGCTTCGGGGGTAAACTCATCGGGCAGCTCAACGCGCCTTGCGTGCAGCGGCCCGTCGCCGCCGGCCCAGGTAAAAAACGCAAATCGATTCTTGCCGTTGATGGCGCCGGCAGCGATGAGATACCGCCGCTGCCCTGAATCCGAGACTATCTGTTCGATGCTGCGGATCCCCAGTCCGTCAGCGTCGAGTAAAATCGGCTCGCCGAACCGGGCCGGTGTACTGCGGGCGACCATCTCGTCGGGATTTTCGAGGACGAGTATAATGGCCATCTCTTTTTCGCGAACCGGATCAACATAATGCGGATTGCGAAGGCCAATCAGAAGCGAGCCGTTCGGCCCAACGGCCAGCCCTTCGATATTCAGGCCGTTTTCCTTGGGTGCAAGTGCCTCTCGTTGGGATTTTGTCAGGGGTTCGGCCAGACGGATGGTTTTATCCAGCCCCAAAAACCGCAGCCGTTGATTGAGCATCAAGTCATACGCCAGACGGCGGTACGGCCTGCCGACCGGTTTGATCGTGGGCACGCCGCGGCCGTCGCTGACAATATCTGTGGCGAAAAACGCATAGCGGTTGGGGCGTTCCTTGCCGTTTTTGTTTCGTCCGTGCGAGGTAATCCAGTAAATCCGATCCGCCACCCGCGCGGCGCCTTCGATGTCCGCTTCCGGATGATCCGTCTCAATACACAAAAACGCATCCAGATCAACCTGACTAACCGGCTCGGAGGGGCCGTCTATCGCATAAATCCGCAGCGTATTGTTTTCATCGTCCGCCACGACGAAATGCCGTGCATCGAGCATCACCGCCGCCGAGGCGTCGCTCGAACCGGTAAAGGTGCGAACATCCGCGATACCCGTCATCGACAGCACTACGACCCCGATAATACACATCACGACACAACATCTCATTTTTGAGTACCCCACGCAAGATCAGTTTCCACATCTTCAGTCAATCCAAGTTTGATTCTACCTGAAAACGATCCGGTTATCAACAGGTCGCAGACGGTCGAAATCAGCGCTGGCTGCGCAATTGCTCAAGGTGGGCCAGATAGGCGTCGGGGCCGCCTTCCTGGTAGCCGGTTCGGGCGTAGGGCGTGCCGTCGGGATAGGCCAGAATGACCGTGGGGTAGCCCTGAATGCCATAGATTGTCGCCAGCCGCTGGTTCTGGGCCTGCAACTGTCTGGATTGGCCGGATTTATCGGACGGAAAATCAATCTTGACAAACACAAACTGTTTGCCGGCCTCTTCGACAAACCCCGGCTTGGAAAAGACCTCTCCGTCCAGCTTTTTGCACCAATAGCACCAGTCCGAGCCGGAAAAATCCATCAGCAAATCCTTGTCTTCCTCGGCGGCGCGGGCCTTGGCCGCCTCAAAGTCGGTCAGCCAGACAGACTCCGTTGTTGAGGCCGACGACGGCGCTGCGGCCGGATTCTGCGCAGAAGAGGAAGTTTCTGTGAT
>DSDR01000059.1 GCA_011048645.1 Phycisphaerales bacterium | reverse complement strand
TAACTGGTCGCGTTGAGCGACGCAGTCCAGCTCAGATTGACCTGCCCGGCCATTATCGCCGTCGCGTGCACATCCGTCGGCTCCATAGGCGGCAAAGGCGGCGGCCAACCGGGAGCGGCCACATGGTCAAAAACCGCCTGACACAGCCTTGAATTGTTGTGGCTGGTAACCGCCATGCCCATATAGACGGTAGTAGGCATATTGATCGTCTGCGATGTCCCCTGCTGCGTCCAGTTCACACCGTCTTCAGAACGGTATCCGGTAAAGGTGTTGCCGTTGCGTTCCAGCCTGACCCAGTGGGGCGCACCAAGGCCGGTCGTATTGTTACTGTTGCTGCCGCCGCCGGTATTGGAACGGTATTGCCACGTGACGCCGTTGCCCGGCGTTACCGCGATAAAGGCGTTTCTCGAGTTGGCATTCAAACTCTCGCGAATCATGACACCGGCTTTAGCCCAGAAATCGGTGTTTTGAACCGAAGCGACACGCGCAATAATAGTGGTGTTACCGGTCACCGGCATATACACGAAACGGAATGCATCATTCGTACCCCAAATATCAGCCCCGGATCCAGTAATTGTGAACACATTATTACTGTAGTGGGTGCTGCCCGAAATTCCCACCGCACCGATGTCCTGCGATATCCAGGGCAGGACCGCAACTTGGCCGCTGTTGAGGCTTTCGCCGGCTGCCGTGTTTGCGCTGATCGCATAATAATAGACCTGCCCGTCAACCACATCGAAATCACTGTAGCTCGTATCGATTACGTCTGCGGCAATGGTGGTATAAGGCCCGTCGCCAAAGGAGGACCGTTTAATGTTATAGCTCATCGCACCAGCGGAGGGCATCCATGAAAGGTCAATCTGTTCGTAGGAAGCCCAATCGGCCTGCAAGCCGACGGGAAATGCCGGCGCGGATGGAGCCTGAACAGCCCACTGCTGGCTGGCCAGTCCCGTATAATCATTGGACGCAATCGCCGCCCCAACATCCATAGATGCATCCTGAACCTCATAATCCAGACCTGAACTAACTCGTGTAAGACGATAATAACCATTGCCCAACGGACGGAGAATGCAGGTATCCCATTGCCAGCTGTCCTGCGCGGAACGGATACGGTACTGACCGGCGCCAATGTGCTGAAGATTCCATTTCTGAATGTTCGTATCTGCAAAGACATTCTGCACGATACTCCGGTTGTCATTCTCCATCACCAGGCCGCTGTTTTGGTTCACCAGTTTGTAGGTCCCGCCTCCAAGCGGGCCGGCTGTGGCTGGCGAAAGTTCGATCCAATTCAGATTAAAACCGCCCGTTACCACCTCAACACGCAGTTTCTGCCTGCCGTATTCAAGAAATACCGGCTTGGTAATCGTCGTCCAGACTTGCTCGCCGCCGGTGTTCGGGATGGTCCATATTCCCGTCTTATCCAGGTTGTAAGAAATCACTCGTGCCGCACCATCGGTAACCGCAGACGCCACACGCAATCGGAGATTGTAAAAGCCGGGATCTCTTACCATAATAGTATATTCGAGCCATTCACCATCGTCCGTCGAGCTGATATGATACCCTCCGCCCGTATCAGAAGTCATTTCAATATCCACGTCCTCATCAGTGCGGTATTGCCCGCCCTGATTGAACGGAGTCGTATCGTGATAGGCAACACCCTGGCCGCCGATGTCAAAGTCCTCGGCCTGGATGCGGAGCGTACCGCTTAATCCCGTCGTGGCCCGTGGCTGGCCGTTATTGCCGAAAACGCCGCGTTGTTCTGGCCACGTCCCGAAATCCGGCGGCCAGGACATACCGGCCCGTTCCACACGATCCTTAAAGACTCTCGGTATGGTCACATCATCGGCGACACCCCAGGGAGGAATGTACTGGAACGTCAGCCAGGAGATATTCAGCCGTTCCATCTCCAAAGCAGTATAAAGCTCGAACCCCCCGCCTGTTTCACCCCAAATACCGCCGGCCCACTCGGTCTGGAAAAGCGGATAGCCATACTGGATCATACGCTCAGCAAACTGCGCGGTCATCGCCGTACCCGAATACCCGTGTATCGCCACGGCCTCATTGGTCCAAACAGCATTTTCGTCGCCGAAAACAGCCGTATTGAACGCACGGATATCCATCATGGCATCGTTTGCCCCTCCTGAACCCCAGGGCACCGCATAGCTGAACAGCAGCACCGGCGTATCAGGCGCATGCGAACGAATGATATTATAGGCGTCAATGGTCATAGGAACCGCCCCCGGCGGGTTATTGTGTGTCAAATAGGGAGGCCCCCATGCCACCGGCTCGTTTTGTATTTCATAGAGAACATGCGTTTCGTCGGCATAACGGGGCGCATAGAAATTCCAGAAATCCATGACATAATCGTAATTGAAATTCCCATTGTTAGCGCCGTTGCCAATCGTAATGACCAGATACATCCCCAAGTCCCGTGTGGCCGCCACGACGCTGTCAATTCGGGACGCGGCGTAGCCGGGCGCGGTACTTCCGGGGTTTGGATAATTGATATCGAAACACTCCCCATACAAATGCACGGCATTGAAACCGAGATTTTTCATATTCTCAATCTGGTCATAGGGTGCCGGGGCGCCCCACTCCGAAGAGGTAAACGGACCACGCAACAACTGCCCATTGTCAGCGACGAAGGTGGTCCGCGCCGCATTCAACACGGGACGTCCGCGCTGACCATCCACAGAACTGACGATCAAACCGGCATCATTATCCGACTGCCGGCCCCTTGCCGACGACACGATACAGCATATCGCCAACACCATCATAAACAGGATTGTATTCCATCCCGTATGATAAACCAAACTCATTTTTTGTTTCCTGAAATCCGCCGCGTACAATGGCCATAACTTCATCGTGTACCCCCATTTAAGTCAGGGTTCCCGGGCGTCGTCATTGACGCCCCGAAACCGAATATTCCAAATTACAAATGTAACTTCTGATTCTCAGGATACGGCTCTGGCGTAATATCCTTCAACCAAAGCAACAATAAACATAAGCGATAAATTTATCTTCTTTGGATGTTAAATACCTTGTTATTTCTGTCTAAATCGAACCATTCAGTAAATTCCCTGCTTATGGTATGTAAACAAAATCCCGAATTCACAACATTTTCAAAGATTCGGCTGATTCACTGATCTATCCTTGTCAAAGAAGATTCATTTAAGTTCTTCGTCGAACACCACGGCGACTTTGCCGCACTGTCCATCGGCCATCAAGGCATAGGCCTCACTGACCTGTTCAAGCCCAAACCGATGAGTGATCAGGTCTTCAGGGTGAATACCCCATCGGACAATCCGTTCGACCAGTTCTTCCATTCGCCAGATGTTCGTCACCCAAGAGCCGTAAATGGTTTTCTGGTCGTGGATGAGATCCGGAGACGGCTGAAATTCACACGTACCGCCTTCACCCAGAAAGACGATCTTGCCCCACTTGCGGGTGGCCTGGATGCAGGTTAATCGAGCCTGGTTGTTTGCTGAACAATCGACAGATTTTTCAACGCCCGCCCCGTTCGTCAGCTCACGAATCTGCTGCACATTTTCGGGGCCGGCCTTGAGAACCTCATCGAACAGATTCAACCTGCGGGCAATTTCGATTCGCTCGTCAATCACTTCAATACCAAAGATACGTTCAGCCCCCATCGCCTGCGCCAGCATAGCCGTCGCCAGTCCCACCGGCCCCAGACCTGTGATCAGCACGGCATCGTTTCCGCAAAGGCCGATCTTCTCCAAACCTTCATACACCGTGCCGAAACCGCAGGCCACCTGGGCCCCGTCCGAGTACGTCAGTGCATCAGGCAGAAACACCAAGTCCTTTTCCTCGGCCAGCAGGTATTCGGCCATCCCCCCATGACGCTGCCAGCCATAGGCCCGCCGCCATTCACTGGTACACGAGATCATATAGCCCCGCCGGCAATCATTGCACAAACCGCAGCCGGAAATATGATAGACAATCACGCGGTCGCCCTCTTTGAATCGACGACAGCCCGGCCCGGTCTGAACGATCTGCCCGCTGGGTTCATGCCCGGCAATCAGTCCCGGCTGATACCCTTCCGGCCCTTTGCCCAGATGTTCGTGATAAATGCAGCGAATGTCTGAGCCGCAGATCGTGGATGATTTCATTTTGATTAGGACTTCGCCGTGTCCGGGCGTCGGAACATCAAACGTCTTTAGTTCAACCGTGCTGTTGCCCGGAAGAATCGCACCTTGCATAATGGACATAATTTGACACCTTGCACAAAAAGAACAATTATTTTTTTTCACAAACAATCTGCCAGAGGTTAACGGGGTGATACCCCGATTCCGCTCCGGAAACGTTTAGATGATACACGCCGGGCCGGTCAAAGTGGATCGACCCGATTTCGACAACCGTTGAGGCCGCCCAATCCCCGGTACGGGGAACGGTAAACGCGGCCGCTTTGCCGTTGACCTGCAATGTCAGTTGTGAAGGCTCCATTGCCGCAAATTCACCGCGGAATTGATAGTTGCCCGCTTCGGGAATCATCAGCAGCCAATGAGCGCTGTCGGTGCGGTTATTCCAATATCCGATATTCACGCGGTCGTTTCGCTGTTCGGTTCGAATTTCACGGCCGTGCAAGACCGCCTGTTCAGCCTTAAGAACAACCGCATTCGGTGCAAACAGCGGATTGGGGGAAAAGTCAAACCCGCTGAACCTGAACACACAGGCGATTTCATAGGCGCTCTGATCCGGCACGGACGCCGGCCAATGAAGCGTCAATTGCCCCGCCCCATCAATGCGATAGGCGATATCACCGGAATAGCCCAACAGGGAAACCGTCGCCCCGGCAGCCGGCCGGGCGACGCGAACCGCTTCGAGCGAGATATCTTCCGTTGGACGCCCCATGACAATCGCATAGAGGATTTTGCCGTCTTTGGAAACCGTGTAGCGCACATCTTGAGCGGACATCGGCAGCCCGCGGCCCTCGTTGAATCCCTGCCCTTGAAGAGGAGCTGTTTCTTTGATGGCTGGGCCTTCGCCGAAGACCTCCCACGGCCGGGTGGCGAGAATCCCTTCACGGTTGATGGCCATCCAGTCGCGGATACCATAAAGGGTTTTTTCTGCTTCTGAATCGAATGTACCGTCGCCGCGAAGCGGAACGCTCAGCAAGAGGTTGCCGTTCTTGCTGACGATGTCGGCCAGCATATGAATCACGATTTGTGCGCTCTTATAGTGACGACGTTCATAGATCGAGCGGTTGTAATGCCAACTGCCCAGACAGGTGCACGTCTGCCAGGGATACGGCTCGATGCGGTCGCTGAAGCCCTTTTCGATATCCCAGACCATGGTCCGACGCTGTTCGGGACTGAGGATCTTGTTGTTCATCACGGCCCGGAGCTGGCCGTCGTTCCATTTCATGCTGCTGTTGTAAAAATGGGCGGAAATTTTGAAACCGGCGTCATTGAACGGATGAAACGGCAGAATCGTATCGTCAAAATAAATCAGGTCGGGTTTGTATTTATTGAGCAAATCAAGCGTGCGGTTATAAAACTTTTCACAGTAGGCCAAATGAGGCAGATTCTCAGTTGCGGTCCAGTGCCAATGGCGGTGAATATCGCCCAAATCGTTCGGGCGGGTGATGCGCGGCTGATTTTGTGCGTACAGGTCCTGCGGGTCCAGCCCTTCCCACCACGTGCCTTTGCCGTCTTCTTTGGTCAGGTTCCCGTCATAAGGAACCCCGGCCAGCGGACCCTGGCGGTCGGCGCCTCGCGCAGTCTCGTACCAGATCGACGCATGGGACGCATGGGCGCTCACGCCGAAGGGCAGATCATATTTACGTGCCGCCTCGGCCCAGCCGGCGATGATGTTTTTCTTCGGGCCGACCGCGACGGAATTCCACGGCTGATAGGTGCTGTCCCAATAGTCGAAATTGTCGTGATGGTTGGCCATAGCGACAAAGTACTGTGCGCCGACTTCTTTATAAAACCGTACCAGCTTATCCGGATCCCAGTTTTCGGCCTTCCACTCGTTGATAACGTCCTTAAAGCCGAACTCCGACGGATGGCCATAGTTGGCCACATGGAAGTTGTATTGGCCATGGCCCTGAAAGTACATATGGCGGGCATACCAATCACCCTGTTCGGGCTGGCACTGCGGCCCCCAGTGCGCCCAGATGCCGAATTTGGCGTCGCGATACCATTCGGGCGTTTCGTATTGCGCCAGCGATTCCCACGTCGGCTCGAATTTGCCCGTCTGCATCGGCTCGGCCTTGTCGCTGATGGTATGGACAAACTCCGGCATCGTCGTCCAGTCCGCCACCCCATGCAGCGCAAC
>DSDR01000009.1 GCA_011048645.1 Phycisphaerales bacterium | reverse complement strand
GGGACATCAACTGTTGGCGCTGGCTCTGGGCGGCAGTACCTACAAGCTGAAGTTCGGCCATCGCGGGGCCAACCACCCGGTCAAGAATCTGGACACGGGCCAAATCGAAATTACCAGCCAGAATCACGGCTTCTGTGTGGATATGGACTCACTCACGGAGAAAAATGTGGAGTTGACTCATCTGAATCTCAATGACAATACCGTCGAAGGCATCCGGTGCCGTGACTTGATGGCCTATGCGGTTCAGTACCATCCCGAAGCCTCACCCGGCCCGCATGACGCACGCTATCTGTTTGCCCAATTTACCGACTGGATGGCCGGCAAGGGATAATCTCTGCTTTCGGCGGCTTGTTTTTGTTTGACAGCGGATTCATTGGGCTTATAATAGGAAAATCTTTTGTGGATAATGGGCGGTTGGTTTTTTAAGTGCTGAATTATAGATAAGTTATGAATACCGGGGGGACATATGGACTTATTGTTTTGGAGAGTGCCGATGCGGAATAAAAGAGTTTTGACGTGGGTGGGGCTATTGGTTTTGTCGGCGGCGGGACAGGTTTTTGCCCAAAGTCTGGAAGAGGACTGGGGGTCTTTTCTGCATTATACCGCCATCGGACGCTTCGAACTGGCCAACGGGTATGGCCAGCGCATTGTGGCTCAGGATCCGGAGCCGACGGCGCTGCTGGATTTGGCCGAGACGAATGAGCAAGGCTATCGGCTGTTGCTGAAAATGCATGCCGACAGTGACGTTCTGCGTGACGTCAGCGGACAGATCCTTGATCTCATTGAGCGGGGGCGGTATATTCGTCGTACCGATCCGAGAATCATCAATCAGGAAATTCGACGTCTGAGTACCACGATCCGAGGACGCATCGCAGCCGAAGAACGACTGCGCAACGCCGGCGAATATGCGATCCCGTTTATGCTCTCGGCTATGGCCGATGAATCGCGAAAGAACGAATTTGCGTTTATTACCGATGCGCTGCCGAAAATCGGGCGCTCGGCGATTCGTCCGCTGACGGCCGCCCTTCAAATGGACAATGTCGCGGTCAGGGCCGAGGTCATCCGTGCCTTGGGCAAGATCGGCACAATGGAGCCGTTACCGTATCTGAAATTGATTGTCGAGCAGGATGTTTCCGAATCCTGTCGAGCGCTGGCGACCAGCGCAATCGAGCAAATTGACAGCGCTGCGATGAAGATTCCGGCTGCGGAACTGTTTTTTCGTTTAGGGGAGGCCTACTATAACCGCCACGATGTGCTGGCGCCGCCGGCCGAATACGATTTTGCCAATATCTGGTTTTGGGATGCGGATCGACAGGCCCTGATTCGCGAAGAAGTCAGCAAAGCCTATTTCAATGAGTTGATGGCGATGCGTTGCTGCGAATGGACATTGAAGGCCGATGCCGGAATGGGCAAGGCCATCGGCTTGTGGATTGCCGCGTTTTTCCGGGCCGAATCGGCGAATATCCCGATGCCGGAACACTTCGGGCCCGGACATGCCGATGCTCATACCTATGCCGTCACGGCCGGACCGGAATATCTGCACCAGGCGCTGGAACGGGCGCTGAAGAACAACGAGGCGTATGTCGCCTTGGGCGTGGTCGAGGCGCTGGCGATCAATGCGGGCGAAAAATCGTTGTTGTATCGCGTCGGTACGTCGCAGCCGCTGGCCGAGGCGCTGAGTTTTGAAGATCGCAAGGTACGGTACAGCGCCGCCATTGCATTTGCCGAGGCCGGGCCGGTGTCTTCATTTGTGGGCAGCGAGTTGATCGTTGAGCATCTGGCCGCGGCACTGCTCGAGCAAGGCGCAGATGAACTCGGCGAGGAATTGGCACGCGAGTATGCCGAGCGTTCCGTGGAGGCGATGTATAAGCTGGCCTTGTCGCGCAATCAAATCGTCGATTTATCGCTGGCCCAATCGGCATTGATTACCATCACCCATCGGGAAGAACCGTCGATGCAGACGGCCGCCGGACAGGTGCTGGCGTATTTGTCCAGTCCCGAGGCGCAGCGAGCGCTTGCCGATATGGCATTAAACACGCAAAACATCAAAGACGTGCGGCTGTCGGCGTTTTCATCGTTGGCGCTGTCGGCCAAATTGAACGCCAATCTGCTGTTGAGCAAACATATCGACGTCCTGTATGAGCTGATCAGTTCAACGGAAACGGATCCGCAGTTGCGAGCCGGGGCCGCCGGCGCCTTCGGGGCGCTGAATCTGCCCAGCGAACGGGCCAAAACCCTGATTCTCGATCAGGCGCGATCATAGTCAATTTAAAATCAAAGCCGCGGAAAGACGGTCGATGTCCGTGAGCAAAAAAAAGCGATTTGCTGATAATGCGTACTATCGCGGCGCCTTTCGCTGGATGGGAGTGGGCATTGAGTTTTGTCTGGTTATCGGGCTGTTCTGTTTGATTGGCTATGGTCTGGATCGATGGGAAGGAACCGCTCCGGGGTGGATGCTGATTGGTTTTTTTGTCGGTTTTGCCATTATGCTTTATATCATCATCCGGCGCGCCAGAATCACGCAGGACGAGATGAATGCTGACGATGAAGACGCCGAACGGCGGGAAAATTCGAAATGATTCAAACGACAGATTCCGGCGACCCCCTTTTTTTATGCTCTTTCCGTGGGGACGGGTTACCGCTGGTCTGGCCGGGCTGTATTTGGCGTCTATGTTCGTCTATCGGGTTAGCCACATTGGCGGACAAAGCGTTTCACAGGCGTGTTTTGCAGCGATGCTCATCGCGTTGACAGCCGGGACGTTAAGCGTCTGTCCGATTGCCAAATGCTGGAGGCATCACCCGTGGCGCATCCTGCTGGGATTTTTTTTGGGTTTTTTAATTCGCCTGTTGATTATCAGTTTAGGGGTGATTATAATCATTTTTTTTATTGACATTAACAGGATTTCATTTGTCTTGTTTCTGAAGTTATATTACTTTTTCTTTCTTGTCGGCGATATCTGGCTGGCGACGTGGATGATTCGGCACAGCGAAACGTCGGGGAAGAAAGGGTCTCTAAATGGGAATATATGGGATATTGTTGAGCAGTTTTAATCCGCTGCAGGAAGTGTCCAGCAAGACGCTCTTTGTCCTGCGACTGGGTTTGATACAGGTTCCCTTTACCAATCATATGCTGATTGTGACCCTGACGGCACTGCTTTTGATGCTTCTGATTCCGCTGTCCATTCGCCGTGATGTTCGTATTCCTCGTGGATTTCACAGTCTGATTGAAACCATTTGTGTTTTTTTGCGGGAGGATGTGGCCCGTCCCTTTTTGAAAGATTATACCGACCGCTATATCGGGGTATTATGGTCATTGTTTTTCTTTATTCTCGGCCTGAACCTGATGGGTCTGGTGCCATTGGATAAGTTTGTCTGGCTGGCAACACACATAGAGCACAATAACATCGTCGGTGCGCCGACAAGCAATATCTGGATAACGGGCGCTTTGGCCGCCTTTGCGTTTATGCTGTTTCACCTGGCCGGCATTCGAAAAAAAGGACTGGGCCGCTATCTGGCGACGTTATCGCCGAAAGTACCGTGGCCGCTGATGCCCTTTATGTTTATCATGGAGCTGCTCAGTTCCTTTGTACGGCTTTTTTCGCTGGCGATTCGTTTATTTGCCAATATCCTGGCCGGGCACATCCTGCTGGGTGTGCTGCTGGGTTTTATCGTGATGTTCAAGACATTTATGGTCGCCGGTGCGTCGATCGTGGCAACGACATTGATGAGCCTGCTGGAGATTTTTGTGGCGTTTTTGCAGGCGTATATCTTTACGTTTTTGACGACTATCTTTATCGGATTTGCCATCAGCGACGATCATTAAAAGAAAAAAACCTGACTTTAAAGCGTGATATAAAACGAAGTTGAGATTTTGAAATACAGAAGACGAAAACACAGTTGACGGTATTGACATTTTATCTGGAGGTTACAACACGATGTTGGAATTGGTTTGGATGGTTCCGATGGCGCTGGCGGCCGAGACGGTTGAACCCGTCGCGGCAACCGGCGGCTCTATGGCCGAATCGGTCGTTACAGGCATCGGCGTATTGGGCGGTGTGATCGGCGCCGGTCTGATTGTGATCGGCGCCGCTCGCGGCATTGGTCACTTGGCCAGCAGCGCCACCGAGGCCATTGCCCGTCAGCCGGAGGCAGGCAACCGTATCTTTACCACCATGATCATCGCGGCGGCCCTGATCGAAGGCGTGACGCTGTTTGCTCTGATCATTTGCCTGATGGCGGTTTTCCGTTAACAGTTATCAGCAACGCAAGGATATGGTTATGCGGGTTGGCCTATACGTTATCCTGTCAGGGCTGCTGCTCTCGGCGTCGGTCTCGGCGCAGACAGAGGCCGAATCGTCCCCCAGTGTTTTTGAGGGATACATCGGTGAGTCCATCTGGACGCTGATCTGGTTTATGGTGCTGTTGCTGGTGCTGTGGCGTTTCGCCTGGAAGCCGATTCTGGTCAGCCTCAATTTGCGACAGGAACACATTGAGCGGGAAATAGCCGACGCCGAAAAAATGCGCACTGAGGCCCAGAAAGTTCTGTCGGAATACCACGCCAAGCTGTCGGATGCCGACAGGCAGGGACGCGAAATCATCAGCGTCCGGGTTAAAGAAGCCGAAAAACAAGCGATGGAAGTCCAACAGGCCAAACAGCGTGAAATCGAGCAGATGATGCGTCGCGCCGAGGCCGAACTGCAGCGCGACCGGCAGGACGCCGAAGAAGCGCTCTGGCAGCAGGCCGGCGAAATTGTCCGTCAGCTCGGCAGAGAGGTCTTCGGCAAAAGCCTCAACGAACAAGACAATCAAAAACTGATTGACCAGGCGATTGCCCATTTGCGTTCGCTGACGGTTGAAACGGAAATGCATCATCACTCCTGATCGGCAAGTGGGGCGTCTATGAAACATACGGCACGGCATATCATTCACGAAATTTACAGCGACGTGCTGTTTGAGTTGGCCCAGGACGCCGGACGGGTTGGACCGGTTCTGGACGATCTGGAAGCGGTCGCCAAAGTCTTTGAGGCCGAACCGGAGTTTTTAACGCTGCTGACGGTCGGGCAGTTGAAAGAAGAGGAAAAAAACGCCGTGCTAAGGCGGGTTTTTGGCGGACGGATTAACGAGTTGACGCTGGATTTTTTGTGCGTCCTGGCGCGGCGTAATCGACTCAATTACCTGTTCGGAATCCACGATCGTTATCTGACGCTGATGGATCAGTCTCAGGATATTCAACATCTTGAGGTCACGCTGGCCGCCGCTCCCGACGACCGGCAGATTGAGAAAATCAAACAGGACCTCAAGGAGGCCGTGGGAACCGAAGTCAAGTTGTCGGTACAGGTCGATCCGGATATTCTGGGCGGCATCATCATTCGAAAAGGCGATAGGGTCATTGATAACTCGGTACGTTCTCTGCTGGATCGGGCGGTCAAGGCCGTGATCAGCCGTTCAAAGGAAAAAAAGCAAAACCGGAATCACTTGAATGAATAGGTCTGTTCAGAGCTCTTATGCGATTTGATATCAACGAAATCAGCAGCCTGATCAAAGAAGAAGTGCTTCGCTTCAAAGCCGAAGCCGACGTCGCACAAGTGGGAACCGTGCTGGAAGTCGGCGATGGAATCGCCCGCGTCTATGGGCTGGATTCGGCCATGGCCGGTGAAATGCTCGAGTTTGAAGACGGGGTGGTCGGCGAGGCGTTCAATCTTGAGGAAGATTCCATCGGCGCGGTCATTTACGGCGATTTCACAAAAGTCAAAGACGGCGGCCAAGTGCGCTCGACCGGTCAGATCCTGTCGGTTCCGGTCGGCCGGGAACTGCTGGGGCGCGTGGTCAACGCCCTGTGTGAGCCGATTGACGGAAAAGGCCCGATTCGCACTGAAAAGCGGCGGTTCATCGATGCAGTCGCGCCCGGTATTGCCGATCGTCAGCCGGTTTGCCAGCCGCTGCCAACCGGTCTGAAAAGTATCGACGCTATGGTCGCTATCGGCAAGGGGCAGCGTGAATTGATTATTGGCGACCGCAAGACCGGCAAGACGGCCATTGCTCTGGATACCATTATAAACCAGAAAGACCGGGATGTCGCGTGTATTTATGTGGCAATCGGCCAGAAAGAATCCACCATCGCCGAGGTCGTGGCGACGCTCGAAAAATACGGCGCGATGGGGCATACCGTCGTGGTCGCGGCGCCGGCCGCCGACAGTGCGGCGATGCAGTACATTGCGCCTTATGCGGGCACGGCGATTGCCGAATACTTTATGTATGACAAAAAAGCACACGCCCTTTGTGTGTACGACGATTTGAGCAAGCACGCGATTGCCTACCGCGAACTGAGTCTTTTACTTCGCCGTCCGCCGGGGCGTGAGGCGTTTCC
>DSDR01000170.1 GCA_011048645.1 Phycisphaerales bacterium | reverse complement strand
GCGGCCGCTTGTCAAGAAGATGTTCCCGAATGATTTTTACCTTTTCTGCCGCCTCAAACCGTCTACGCTGCTTGCTCATACCAAATCCCTTTCAAAAATGTCCACAAAAGAATAACACTTTTCAAGGATTTGTCCATTTCCAACTGAGGCAATACAATCGGGCGGCGCGCCCTGATCGAGGCGATGTATCAAGCCTGCGTGACGGTCTTGCCGATGTATTACAGTCGAGGCAATACGGGATATTTTGAAATCATCAATCGATCGTTTCTGGATATTGAGCTTAATCGCATCGGTCAGCACGGCCCGGAACACATCAGGATTCCGGCCCGCTCGCGCGTCGACGTCAGAACTGCCCTTGCCGAAAACGAGCGCCCCCACATCTTATCTTATGCGGTCGCCAATATGCTCACGGCGCCGGAGACGCCATTGACAGTGGATATTGAAATCGCTCTGCCCGAACCGGTCGAACTGGAACTGGACGAGGCGCTGACACGATAGCGGTGTACGCCCTGAATTCGCCGACCATCGCGATGCGGCTCAGCGTGTGTCGAATGTGTTGTCATGATCAAGCCGGTCGATGTCTTCAGCTTCGAAAATTGCTTTCTTATAGGCAATCATAATGCCGCGCACGGCCAGATCCGGCACATACGAATCGACGAACTCGCAGTCGTCTTTGAACACCGCCGCCCCGCCGCCGGTCAGAATCACGTGCGGCCAGCGTCCCAACTGCTCGGCGTATTTGCGACAGATCGTCTCCAGCAGCCCGACCGCCGCCCAATACACACCGGCCCGCATCGCCTCGGCGGTGTTGACGCCATACACCGAGGCGGGCTTTTGCATTCCGACCTGCGGCAGCTTGGCCGTGTGCGCGTGCATCGCCTCCAGCGCCATCTCAAAGCCCGGACTGATCGTCCCGCCGACAAACACGCCGGACTCATCGACCAGATCAATCGTCACCGCCGTGCCGAAATCGGCCACCACCACCGCATCCTCGACCACCGCATACGCCGCCGCCGCAGTCACGAGCCGATCCGTCCCGACATCAAACGGCCGCTCAACGCTGGTCTCGATCGGCAGCGGCACATCCTGACCGATCACCTTAACCGGCTCACCCAGCACATCCTGACAGAGCGCACGCACACGATCCGTCGCATCGGGGTTGACCGAACTGACCACGATCACCGCATCTTTGGTTGGCTCTGCGGCCGATTCCACCAGCGGCGCCTGATCCCAGCATTCCGTCAGCAGCCGGGTGAAGCGATCTTCAAACGCCTCGTCATTCAGCGGCAAACTCACCAACTGCTGTTCCTTGTCGTTCAGAAAAAAAGACGCTTTCATCACGGTATTGCCAATATCAATCGCAAATAAATTCATATAGTGTCCTCTTGTGAGTCCAAATGTTCCGTATTGTCGCGGGCCTCGTCCTGCGTCTGCTGGTGCGGCGAGGTAAACAGCGGCGTTGAAGCATCCGGCCGAGACGACGGCGTGCGAACCAACGTCCAGAGCCGCTCCAGCAGGGCCTTAACCCCCTGGCCGGAAACCGCGGAAATGACCATCGTCTCTTGAACGCCCAGGCGATTTTGAATATCCTCGCAGAACACGCCGTCGGCGTCCAGATCGACCTTGTTCAGCACAACCAGCTCCGGCTTTTGAACCAGCGTCGCGCTGTGCAGCTCCAGCTCCCGGCGAATTTTGTGATAATTGTCCACCGGATCGGAATCATCCGGCGGCAGAATATCCAGCACGTGTACCAGAATCCGCGTTCGCTCAATATGCTTGAGAAAATCATGTCCCAGCCCCGATCCGTCATGGGCCCCTTCAATCAGGCCGGGAATGTCGGCCATCACAAACCGCCGATAATCGCTCAGCTCCACAATCCCCAGCACCGGCGACAGCGTCGTGAACGGATAGTCGGCAATCTTCGGCCGTGCTGAGGTGCACCGTGAAATCAGCGTGCTCTTGCCGGCGTTGGGCATCCCCACCAGGCCGACATCAGCAATCAGCCGCAGTTCAAGCCGAAGCTCGCGCTGCTGGCCTTCTTTACCGCGGGTGGCAAAACGCGGCGTCTGCCGCGTCGGTGTGGCGAACGCCTTGTTGCCCTTGCCCCCGATGCCGCCGCGACAGATGCACACCTTCATCCCCGGCTCGTTCATATCTTTGAGCAGCAGGTCGTACTCGTTATCATAAATCAGCGTCCCCGGCGGCACGGGAATCACCAGATCCTCTCCGTCGGCGCCGTGGCGGTTGGCCCCCTCGCCGGGCAGGCCGTTGCTCGCGTCCCAGTTGTGCCGGCCGGAAAAATCCAGCAGCGTATCAATCGACGGATCGACGACAAAATAGACGCTGCCCCCGCGCCCGCCGTCGCCGCCGTCCGGGCCGCCTTTGGCCTCGTACTTTTCGCGCCGAAAACTGACGCACCCCGGCCCGCCGTTGCCGGCCTTGACCGTTATGATGGCTCGATCAATAAACATCGTATATGAGGTTGATTGCTGTCTCTGTCATAGACCCTGTTGTCCAAACGGACGATTATAACCGCCGGCGGACGATTTGGCAAGATACGGCTTGATTTCTCAGCCAACCGGGCTACAGTAGGAAAGAAAAGACGCACCCATAGAAACTTTGGAGACATTCAGAATGGATGTGATGGACGCGATTCGAAAACGTTATTCGTGCAGGAGTTATGAATCCCGTGAGGTGCCGGCGGACGTGCTGGATGAACTGCTCGAAGCGGCCCGGCTGGCCCCCTCGGCGCGAAATTTTCAGGACTGGCGGTTTGTGGTGGTTACCGAACCGAAAATACGCGAAAATCTCTGTCGCCAGGCGCTTCGCCAGGACTTTGTCCGCCAGGCGCCGGTCATCATAGTCGCATGCAGCAGCAATCCCTATGTGATGCGGTGCGGCCAACGGATCGGCCCGATTGATGTGGCAATTGCGATGGAACATATCGTCCTGGCCGCGGTCGCCAAAGGACTGGGCGCTTGCTGGCTCGGCGCCTTCAAACCGTACAAAGTCCGGCAGGTACTGGGCATTCCCTCCCATATCGAGATCGTGGACCTGCTGGCGCTCGGCTGGCCCGCACAAGCCGGCCAATCCCCCGACCGACTGCCGACCCACCGCATCGCCTGCCGCAATCGCTGGACGTTTTGAAGAAAAACACACGGTTCTCTGAAAAAACGCTTGAAAAAACATCAATTTTGACTATACTGCACCGTTGAATGGGGCTGTCGCATAATGGGAGTGCGCCGCGGTCGCATCGCGGAGATGCGGGTTCGATTCCCGCCAGCTCCATTTTTTACTTCACCCTCAGGGGATCAGCACAATCTTGCCGTAATGGGCCGACTCCATCACGAGCCGATGGGCCTCGGGGGCCTTCTCAAGCGGCAGTTCCTGCCCGATCACCGGGGACAATTGCCCCGCTTCCAGGCCGGCCTGAATGCGAGCATAAATCGCCGCCCTTTGCTCGGTTGAGGCATTCATCAGACTCATCCCCAAAATGTTCAGGTCGCGTGCCATTGTTTTTCGCGGGTCGATCTCAATCCGTCCGCGACTGCCGATTACAACCACACTACCGCCCGAAGCGAGGATGTCCAGATCACGATCCAGATTCACATTGGCCAGCATCTCCAGCACGATATCGACGCCGCGTCCGTCAGTCAGCTCTTTGACGGCCTCAAAATGGCCCGCATCGTGATGATCCAGCGCGTGTCGGGCGCCCCGCTCGGTGACCAGTTGCCGCCCTTTGTCGGTCCCGGCGGTCGCAAAGACGGTCAGCCCCCCCGCCGCGGCCAACTGCACCGCCGCGATGCCGACCCCGCCGCTGGCGCCGTGCACCAGCACCGTCTGACCGGCCTGGGCGTCGGCGCGTCCGAACAGGGCCTGACAGGCCGTGCCGTAGGGCGTGCCCAGGGCCGCACCTTGCGAAAAACTCACCTTGTCCGGCAGAGCAAACACCTGCTTCGGCAAACACAGCGTCTGCTCGGCATACGTACCCGTCAGCGACCCGCAGACAAACACCCGATCACCGGGACGAAACGACTCGACGCCCCGGCCGACCTGCTCAACAAGGCCGGCCGCGTCAAAGCCCGGCGTATAGCCAGGCGGCTTTTTGATCGGATACCAGCCTTCGCGGATATAGGTATCCACCGGATTGACGCCGACGGCCTTGACCGAAATCAGAATCTGTCCCTCGCCGGCCGAAAGGTCAGGCCTATCCTTGATCTGCATTACATCCGGCCCGCCAAACTCGGCAACACAAATGGCTTTCATACGCCGCCCGCTTTCTCCAACAGGGCCTGCGCAATCGCGTGCGAGAACACCGGCAAATCCTGCGGCAGCCGCGAGGTAATGAGATTGCCGTCGCGAACCAGTTCGGTATCTTCATAGTCGCTTCCGGCCTCAACCAATTCCTCCGACATCCCCGCATAACAGGTCGCCCGCTTGCCGTCCATCACGCCGGCGGTCACCAATACCTGCGGCCCATGACAGATCGCCGCAACGGGTTTGCCTGACTGGACAAATTCACGCACAAAGTCCACGACCGTTTCATTTTCCCGTAACCGGGCCGGAGACTGCCCGCCGGGAATGACCAGCGCATCAAAGTCGCCGACCGAGACATCGGCCACGGTCTGTTCAATCGTGATTTGCACATCGCTGTTGTACGCCTTGACCGTTTCGATGGTCGGGCCGATCACCGTAACCGCAGCGCCGCGTTCGCCCAGATAATCCATCGGATGCAGCGCTTCCTGATCCTGAAAGCCTTCAGTCAGCAAGACCGCCACCCGGCGTCCGGCCAGTTCCTTCTCATCCTGCGCTGTCGGCTCGGCTTGCCGTCGGCAGCCAACCCCCATCACCATCGCAACACACAACACCGTCCATAAGCTCATCCGTTTCGCGCTCATTTTGTTTTCTCCTTAACAAAAGCCGTCAACTCCCGATTCGCTTTTTCCTTCAGGGCGCATAGCCTCTACGTACTGCGCAGCCCTAAGGTTCCTCTTTCAATCATTCAAAGCGGTTTATATCGCTTTTTGACGGCTGTTTCAAGGATAAACCCGTTCCGGGCCGACCAGATAGAGGATGCTGTTCTGGATCGACAGCGCCCCGTTTTCCGTGGCTTGGCGCGTCTGAACCTCACGGCCAAGATGATCAAACGCCTCATCGATCTTGCCGTCCCATCGCACCTGCCGCCGGCCCGCCGGGCCGATTGTCCAGACCGCCCAGACCGTCTTTCCGTCCGGACGCCGCCAGCCGGGAAAACACACCGGTCCGTCCTGCCAGTCGCCTGCCAGCGGCTTCGAGCCGGTCGGACGGGCGCGGTTGAGCGTCTGCAACGCGCGATAGGCCGGCTTGGGCGACAGGTCGCGATGCACAATACCAAAATGATCCTCATTGTAGTACGGGTCATTTTCCCGCGCCCGCAGGTTGTACCAGAACATCCGCTCGACGCCGCTGTGCAGCGCGATGACATACGCCCGCGACAGCATCACCGCCTGCTGATCTGCAAGGATGCCGCGATACTCGCCCTGCAGCGCCGAGACAAGGACCGCCCCGGTCATCGTGCCGGATAAATCCAACACCGCCGAGGCCGTACCGGTATAGTCGCCCTCGGTCGCCTGCACCAGCGGGATGAACTTGTCCTCCGGCTCCAGCAGCGCATCGGTCAAAAATCGCGTCGCCGCCGGGACGCGCTGGCCCGGCCGAATCGACTCGGCATAATCGGCGGGAATCGTCAACGAATCAATCGACTGCGGCACGCCTTCTCGCGTCCACCACGCCTCCCAGCCGATCCGCAGCCGCTGCCGATACGCTCCGCCCGCGTCGCCGCGCTGCCAGCGGCCGTCAGAATCGACATAGCGGGTATAATACAGCGGCACGCCGTGGCCGAAGATCACCGTCCCGCCGTCGCGGACATAGGCCTCGATTGCATCAAACACATCTTGGGGAAATCCCTCATCCAGCGGCAGCAGCAGCGCATCGTGCCGCGTCGGCGTCAGCCGCTCCATCTGCGCCAGCGTCAGCCGTTCGATCCGCCCCTGGCCCGGCAGCATCGCCTGCAGCTCCGCGTCGGAAATCGGCACACGTACCACATAGCCCGGATCGTCCAGCACCGCCAGCGTCCAGGCCGGACGGTTCGGCGACAGCGTCTTCAGTCCGGCCCGCACAATATCCGCCAGCAGTGCCGTATCATTTTGATGGGTCGGCCAGCCGATCTCCGTGATCCAGACGGGCTTATCCGCATCGCCGTACTCGGCCATCAACTCCCGCAGCCGACGCAGATCATCGCTGAGCGACGGCGCTTCGGGAATCTGCGGATATCGATACGGATGCACATTCATCACATCAAAATACGCCCCGCCGCCGGCCTGATAAATGCCCTCG
>DSDR01000359.1 GCA_011048645.1 Phycisphaerales bacterium | reverse complement strand
GCTGCAAATTCACCGCCCACCAGGGAAAATCGTCCGAGGCTGCGGAATTCCAAAATGTATTGTTTTCCCCATCGACGGCCTTGTCGGCGGTATAACTGCCGCCATAAACACTGCTGGCAAGGGTAGGCTGGGCCAACGCGATGTTGGTTTGGCCGGCCACATTCGCGATTTTCGCCCTCTGCGACCAGAAAGGTCCCTTGTCGGTGACCACGCGGCAGAAAAACGTCCGTCCGAAGTCAGAGGCCTGGGCATTCGGCAAGATCAGCAGCGGACTATTGTCCCCGATCCTGATGTAATCGGAGTCGGATACTTCATACCATTGGTATTCAACAATAACGGCGTCCGGCCGGGGAACAACTTCAAAGATAACCGGTGAACCGATGTCCAGTGGCCGGTCTTTGGGATTGTCTCTCAGCGGACAGGGCTGAAAGCGATCTTGCCCCTTCCATGCCGACAAGGCATCCCAGATGCGTCCTTCTCTCTGCGCAGGCAATGTGACGGCAAGGACAGCCGCCATCCCCCGCCGATCCGCCAACTGCTGAAAATAAAAACTGCGGGGGGTAACCACCTGCCATTGATACTCCCACCAACCGAACGGCTCTTCCGGCGCCCAGGAGCCTTCGCGTTTATTCGCATGCGAACCGATGGCAAAATTCATCGCACCTTTGGGAGTATCGCATTTCTGATTCGTCGCCTGACAGTTCCAGAATACCATTTGGGCGCCTGACCAGCCGTGACCGGAACCGCTGCTTTGGCGGTTTTCCACCGCCAGCGTATTACTCGAATACACGTTATCAAACAAAGCGCCGGTGGACCAGCGGTGATGCGGCCCGCTGTCGGCAAATGACCGATCCGCGTAACAATCGACAAAGGCATTGGGACCGCGCGTCTTGGAACCCAATACAAAATCATGGCGGGACTCATGCGAATAACACCGCTGAAAGAGAATGCGTGTGGCCGTGCTTTCAAGATTAAAGGAATAGCGCCGGCCGCCGGTGACGATGGACTTCGGATCGATGAAGGCGCAGTCCTCGACGGTGATGCGTCTTGCATAAGCGGACACATTGACGCAGGAATAAGCGAAATACTGCGCCGTCACGCCGCGCACCCAACTGTCTTCGGCATAACGCACCCGAATGGCATTCCAGGGATGCTCTTCATCAGTATCTCCGGCGTAACACGACTCGATACGCAGATTTTCAACGCCGCTTTGGCGAATGCGGGAAATCGTCGTCGGTTTGTAAATCCGCCCGCCGCCGTACTTGTCCTGAATCACATCGACCAGCGGTACATCAACAGTGATCGTATTGCCTGCAATGGCGGTAATGTACCGCTCATACTCCACATTATATCCGCTCGGCGTCCAGCCCCACTGTCCCATCGCCAGGTCATCAATCCAGAACTGATTGGGGGTGCGCTGAACGATAATCAATTCGCCCACCGAATAACCGGTCGCATTGTCCACTTCGAAGCGGATTGCCCCGGAAGGGACATACGACGCGGTGATCGTACGCGCCGTTCCGCTTTGCATACTGTAGCTGCCGCTTCCGCCGCCAAGAATAATGACATCATAGTCCGATGGTGTAACGGCCTCCAGCACCGTCCCCAGAATATCCTGTCCTTCGCCGCGCAGCACCACCCCGCTTGCCTGGATGCGCAGCGACGATGAGACCTGGTATCGTCCCGCCCTGAGCCGCACCGCGCCCCGGAAGCCGTCAGCGTCGGGCGGATACGCCGAAACCGTATTGATGGCGGATTGAATCCGCTGCGTGTCGTCGCCGGCCTGAGGGTGAACTGTTACGCGCACCGGCACATCCGGAATGGCAACGCCGCCGCCTTGATAACCACAATACGAGAAATCCGGAAGCCGATTGACAGCGTTTGTTTCGCCCTCGTTGGCGTAAAGATCATAGGTCAGCCGCCCGTCGTCGCCGATGTAAGCCAACTCACTTTGAACCCCATAAACAACCGACATACCGCCTGAAATCAACATACACCATAAGCATAAAACCCGCCATCGGCCAATACAGAATGGTTTATTTTTAAACTCCGTCATCCGGCACATAACACCCCCATAATCGAATTCCTGCATTTCAGTGACAACAGAACACGCCTGCTTGACGTTTCATCACCACATCCAAAAAGTTGGCGAGGCAGTTCTGCAGCATCGGCAACCGCCTCGCCAAAAATCATGACCGTCACGGCCGCTCTATGCAATCGGGCACTGCCAGGCACGTCAGCCAGTGCGATGCCATCTCCGCAACATCAGCTAGATTCACAACGCAATCATTGTTGAAGTCATAAATCTGCAGGATCGGATCATCCGGATCGAGACATACCGACATGCCGCTGACATCAACATACAAATACGCAATCTCAACCAGGTCAAAGGCCGTATTGTAAATGCGGATGTCATCGATCGCTCCTGGAAAATCGTCATCGGCTGTACCCGTAATCAGCAGGTTGCCGAGCGTATCCGGCCCCAGAGCGCCTGTGGTATCGGTTGCCGCCAACGCCGCATTGATATACACACGGGCAGCAATACCGTCCCACGTCGCACAGATATGCGTCCATACGTCGCTTTCAATCAAATTGTCCGTTTGAGCGGAATACCCGAAATTGTTATAAAACCTCACGCCGGCTCGACCGTCGCCGGTCTGACGAAGTTTCCACGTCCACATCAGCGTTTCCCACGTCTGGCCTTTTTGCAGGATGACATTGCCGAACTCGCCCAGCGGACCGCCGTCCCACTTGACCCAGGCGCTGAGCGTCATCTGATCGGTAAACTCCGATGGATTGAGCAAACCGACCACGCCGCGGGTATTCGGATCAAAGGCAACAGCGCCCTCAATAACGGGATCGGCCGCTCCCTCGACAAACACCGGCGTGCTGCCGGTAACCGAAACCGCAGCATGATAACCACCCGCTGCATCGAGATACAGCTCGTTCACCGCATCATAGTCGCTTTTATTCAGTGTCCAGTGTGCCAATTCACGCTTGATTCCCAGCGCCGCAACCTCGGAATAGGCAACGGACGGATTGGACACCCTGCAATAGTAAAATCCTTCGTCGCCTGCCGACACATTCGTCAGCAACAGCGTCGGACCATCGGCATCGGCAATCGCCACATCGTCCTCAAAAGTATCGTTGGCGCGATCGTCGGATTTGTACCACTGGAAAGAGACCGGCTTGACGCTTTCGACCGCAACCGAAAACTCCGCCGTTTGGCCGGGCGAGGCGATCACATTCACGGGCTGTTGTGTAAGTACCGGCAGCGCCGTCATCGCGGTAAAACTCCAAACGGCCCCCGGCGTCGTCAGCAGCGTCTGATTCGGATCGTCCATTCGAACCCGCGTCTCTACGCGCCAGAAATACTCCGTATCGTAGGCAAAAATTGACATCGGCTCATAAAACGTATCGGTCGTGTCGGCAACCGCCAAAACCGATGGTTCACCGGTTAGCACATCGTTTTGGTCGGTCCCCAGAAAGAGATCATAGCCAAGAACCTGAGCGATATTCGGATCATTCGGCGCTTCCCATGACAGCGCCTGATCTAAAGGAACCTGCGTTTGACGATGCGCGGGAACGGGGTTTCTCGCCGCTTTCGTTTTGAGTTCAAGCCCTCCGTCGCCGTCCCAATAAATGTCATCAATGAAAACGTTGGCCGACACGATCACCGGCAAATCAGCGGGCTTGACGAATATGGGACCGACAAGCGGCTGATCGGTCGGCGCTCCGAACGGAATTCCCTGACCCGCCGCATCAGAGGGCGTCGGCAATTCCGCGTCGCCTCCGGGACCTGCGGCCGGGTTAATAAAAAGATCAAAAGCATTTGTCGCATTGTCAGCAACAATCCAGGTATTATACCACTGATCGCGCACAAGCCCCGACTTCAAAACCGTCACTCCGTCGGTGGTTGTCACATCGAATGTCGGACTCCCTTCGGGACAGGACAAACCGAATCCGGCGTTGACATAGGCGGCGCGACAGGTGGCTGTCGTCAGAAAATCGCTATCAATCAAACTGTGCATTCCCAGATAATCCCGCAGCGGGGCAGTACCTGAGCCAACCTTGAACCGGAAAAACAACACCCCCGTTTCCGTATTATCAATCGGGTTGCTCAAATTCGATATTCCGGCTCCCCGATACAGAGTCCCTGAACTATGAGCGGTAATCCGTAGCGTCATACTTCCGTCTTCGGTCCGCGTAGTTATGTTTCCGGTGTTCTCATATTCGGTATCCCAGAAGCCTCCCAGCATGCCGTTTGGAATGGTTCCGTCAATGCTGGCCGCCTCTTGTTTGTCGGTGAAGTCCTCAACCGGCAGAAGTTCGGCGTTGGCGACCACAATTGCCGTTAAAAAAAATATCGCCAGACCTATTCGCTTAATTATGCTTTGCATAGCGCCCCCTTTCTTCTTAAAAATCAGGGAAGCGTCGCCGCGGCGACGCTTCCCTCTGTACAACCTTATGTTACGGACGATCAATAACATCCGGCACCAGTTGTCCGGCCAGCCAGTGCTCTATCAACATCACCAGATCGCCTAATCCGACCTGACAATCGCCGTCCAGATCATACCGGAGCAAAACCGGATCATCGGGATTCACACAAGCCGTCTCGCCGGAGACATCCGTATAAGAATAGGCCACCGTTACCGGATCCAGGGCATAGTTGTAAAGCTGAATGTCATCCATCGCACCGTTGAGAATCGACGTCGGCGTCGGCGATGCCGGATCCCAGCCGACCGCGCCAAGCATCATATTGGCTGCAAAGCCGTCGTTGAGCGTGACCGGCCCGCTGACCACCGGCGTCCCATTGCGGTACATCGTCGCGGCGACCCCGTCATACGTCACAACGACCTGCTCCCATTCATCGACCGGTAAAATCGGTCCGGTGATGCCGTTGATATTGCTCTTGAAGGTCAGCAGACTGGCTGCGTTGTTGGCGATTTCCAACTGCCACCGCATATCGCTGCTATAGACATTCCGCTTGCCGATCAACCCCTGGTAACTAAACGGGGTGGTCTGGCCGGCCCATTTGACCCACATCGAAATCGTCAACTGTCCGGAAAACAGCGACGGATCCCACGTACCAGTATGCGCCCAGCCATTGTCCGGATCCACGACAACACCGTTGCCGGTCAAATCCGGATTGACGCCGGGAATAAAGACCGGCTCGCCATTCGGGTCGGCATGACGGCCTTCACCGCTGCTGTCGGGATACTGTCCGTTCACGAGTTCATCGAGCGTCCAGTGGGCGACTTTGCGCTTGACGCCCAGCGCCGCCGCATCGGAATAAACCGTATAGGTCGTCCCGTTATACACGTTGGACACCTCGCAGTAATAAAACCGTTCGTCAGCCGCTGATACGTCCAAAAGCGTCAGCGTCTCCGACGTTGCCCCGGCAAGCAGCACATCATCGGCCGGCGTGTTGTTGGCGCGGTCGGTTGATGCATACCATTGATAGAATGCCGGCGCATAAGGGCTGCTGACGTCCACCGCAAAGACCGCCGTTTCTCCCGGCCCGACAAGCACATCCTCAGGCTGGCCGACAATTTCGGGGGCGGGCGTCTTGGTGGTAAACGACCAGACAGCGCCTTCGGAGATTACCATATCCTGATTGGGATCGGCCGCAAAAATAACCGTCGTATCCACCCGCCAGAAGTACTGGCTATCAAACAGCATATCCGGCGCCGGATCATAAACGGTTTCGGTCTGAGCAGCGCTTCGTAAAGCGGCCGGATCCGCCGTCGCCACTTTTGTCTCATTCGGATCCATATACACATCATACCACAGTATCTGCCCGATACTTTCATCGTCCGGCGCTTCCCACGACAGGATCGCTTCCGGCGCCACATCAACGGCATTGTTGCCTGGATTGGGATTTTGCGCAACCAGCGAACTGAGTCCCCTGTCGCCGTCCCAATACACCTCGTCAATGAACACACGCGCCGACTGCTGGGTTGATCTGTCAGTTGATCCAATACTGGGTGTACAGAAAAACGCACCGGTCAGCGGATCATCCGTCGCCACGCCGAAGGGAACGGTATCGCCAACTTTGTCGGCGGGCGCCGGAAGGGTGGCCGGTCCAGCCGGGCCGTCCGCCTCGCTGATAAACAGATTAAACGTATCGGCCGCATTATCCGCTTCAATCCAGCAATTATACCACTGTCCTCGGGATAAACCGGTCAAAAAGACGGAATCGGAGTTCGTTGTGTTCACCAGATTGACCAGGCTGCCCTCACCGTTGACAAGGCGGAACCCGGCGACAATATAATCCTGCGGATTGGCCCGGTGACTGGCGGTTCCAAAAGGCGTCGTACCAGATAAGGCATGAACCCCCAGATACGTATCCGCCGCGTTGCTTTCGGAACGCACCGAGAATCGGAAGAACAAAATCCCTTTCTCGGTGTTCTCAATCGGAT
>DSDR01000176.1 GCA_011048645.1 Phycisphaerales bacterium | reverse complement strand
TTATCGTCAAAACAGATGCTCAAGCAGTATTTTACACCCGATGAAAATCAGAATCAGGCCGCCGATAATTTCGATTTTGTTCTCAAAAAAATGGCCGGCTCGCTTGCCGATGACATAGCCGATGTAAGACAGGACGAAGGTAATCAGACCGATCAAACTCGCCGCCAGTACGATTGAATGCGTCAACAGCGACAGCGTCACCCCCACAGCCAGGGCGTCGATGCTTGTGGCAATACTCAAGACCAGCAGGGCCAACAGACTGGACGGATCGGCCGGCTTTTTTTCCACTTCCTCGATCTTGAACCCCTCATAAACCATTTTCCCGCCGACCAGAGCCAGCAGCACAAAAGCAACCCAATGATCATACACGCCAATGACGCCTTCGAAGCCCCTGCCGGCGAAAAACCCTAACAGCGGCATTAGCGATTGAAAGGCGCCGAAGAACAAGGCCATTCGCAGCGCGTGCAAAACCCCCAGGCGGCGAAAGACCGCCCCGCAGACAATGGACACCGCAAACGCATCCATCGCCAGGCCGATACCGATGCCGGAAATCGTCAGTAGTTCAAACATACTCACTTGTGCAAAGGGTCATCCGTTTCAGACAGCATCTCGTCAGCCGGATAAATTTCAAAGAGGGTGATCTCCGGACGGGCGCAGAATCGAACGCGCGGGCCGACGCCGCACATTCCGATCCCGCGATTGACATAAAGCGTGATATCGCCGACGGTATAACGTCCCGCTTCATAGGTCTTGCCGTGACGGCTCATTGTCACCAGCGCGCCGTAAAACGGCAAGGCCACCTGTCCGCCGTGCGTATGTCCGGACAAAAACAAATCGACCGGCTGATGTTCAAGATAATCAATCAGGTCGGGGCTGTGATAGAGCAGGACATTCCACGTATCCGAATCAAGCTGACCGAGCGCTTGTTGACTGACACGGCCGAGGTGATAGTCAATCCCGCACACCATCACCGCCTCGCCGTCCTTTTCCAGCCGCACGGCCTTCAGCGGCAGCAGCTCAAATCCGGTCCCGTCAAACAGATCGGCCGTGATACGGTAATCCCAGTTGCCGCGCACGGCGAATTGACCCAGCGGCGCGGTCATCGCGGCCAGCGTCTTTTGAAACAATTCGAGACCGTCGAGCGAATTGACCGCATCGCCGGTAAAGACAATGATATCGGGATCCAGCCCGTTGACCAGTTCCGGCAGGCGCGGTTCGAGCCGCGGTCTGGCATCGCAGTGTAAGTCGGAAATCTGTACGATACGAAAAACGGTATGCTGCAGCTTGGGTGTTTTGAGCCGAACAACGGTAATTTGCGGCCAATAGGGTTCGATCAGCGCCGCGTAAAGCACGCACCCCAGACCCGTCAGGACGAGACTATGGATCAGCAAATGGAAACACCGTACAGGCGGTTTTGTTTTGCGATGAAACTTAAGCCACAGCCATCGCCCCAGCACGTACACCTCAAACAGCAGCACCGCCCCTGCCGCCGTCAGCAGAATCATCACCGGAAGGGTTGTCGCATACGGAGAATTCATATTCATTGCTTCTGTGCCCGCATCAGACAGGAGCTTGTCAGGTCGTCTATGAGGGTCTGTCCGGGCGGGACAATAAGAAAATCCCGCTCGTCCCATCGGCCGTCCACCAGCCGCTGCATTAGATCCGGATCGCCTTGGATCACATCAAATCGCCACCCCAGATAATCCGCACAGCGTCGGGTATAGGCCTTCTGCTCGTCGCTGCCGGGCAGATGCCAATCAATGTAGGTTGCCCAGTTGTATTCCTTCATCCACGTCTGCTCGGCCTCCATCAGATAGCGGGCATTGTCCGGGCCGTATTTGTCGGTGTATTCGGCCAGCAGCCGCTCGCAGCGCTCTTTGCCGGGCATCGTGCCGGTTTCGATCCAGCCGGAGCTGTACCAATAGACGCCGCGATGACTGTCAAAGTACGCCTGGTAACGTTCTCGTGAGCCGAGCAGCAGCGTAATGCAGTCATGGCCGCGAGGCACAACCGTCCGAATGGACGCGGTTAAGCCCGCCACTCCGTTGCTGCACAGGCCGTACCCCAGCAGCATAGCGTCATAGGGCTGACCTGAGAGGTCGGCGGTCCGGTTCATTTCGCTTTGCACCTCACGGCGCAACACATCCGGCGTGTTGTGCAAACCCTGCGGCATCAGCACAACATCAACGATATGGGCGCTTCGGGACGCGCACCAATAGGCTTCTTTCTGGAGCACCTTGCAGGTAATAAATTTCAGTCGCATCGTCTCAATTATAACAAAAACAGATAAAGAACAAAGGATAAAAGTGCCCCTCACCGATTAAGGAAATCCAGAGGCCGACCGGCAAGGATATGATCCAGGTCGCTGGGATCATCAAAGGCCGCGCCGCGGCCGGCCGGGCCGGCGTGTTTGGCCAGCATCTTGACGGCGGCCAGAAATTTTTTGTCCGGCAGCGCGACGAAAACATCACAAGCAACACCCTCGTCGCCGCCGATGGGAACCGCCAGTTGGTATGCGTGCAGCGTCAGGCGGTCAATTAAAGGCGATTCGGGGCGATCCGATTTGCCGCGGTAGTCTGGTTTATAGGCCGAGAGCATCAGCGGAGCCGTCTGACCATACATCGGGTCAATCGTCAGCGGCATTCCGCGATGAGCAAAGTGGATGCGAATTTGATGCGTTCGACCTGTAATCGGCTGGGCGGCAACAAGCGTCGGACCGCCGAAATCGGCAAGTCGCCGCCAGAGGGTCTGGGCGGGCTTGCCCAGCCGCGGATGAACGTGCATTGCACGCGGATTGCGGCGGCTGCGGGCAATGGGGTCTTTGATGGAGCCGGACGCGGAAATGACCGGACCATTGACAATCGCCAGATACAGTTTTGGGACAAGCCGCTTGGCGAACAACCGCGAATAGCGGCTTTGCGCGTCGCGATGTTTGGCCAGCAGCATCACGCCGGATGTTTCCTTATCAAGACGATGTACCAGCCGAATCGGTTCGAACGGCTGAAGCTGAGCATTCAAAAGCTGCAACACATCGGCCGCACCGGTGCGGTCGGCGGTTACCGACACGCCTGTGGGCTTGTTGATCACGATGATATCATCGTTTTCAAACAAGATGGAAAGTTGTTCTTTGTTCTTCAATAGCGGTAAACTCACGTTCAGTCAGCGTAATTATTATATTTCGATCTCCAGAATGACAGCCCGCTGGGCCCTCTGCGCTGCGGCAAAGGGCTTGATCAGCCGCCGTCAAAACGGCCACCAGACATAAATATTCGGTTCATACACGCGATAGCCCCAAAGGTTAAACCATGCCGCCCAGACGGAGATGAGGCTGCTCAGCCCGAAGATAAATCCGGCAATCCGTCGAAAATAGACCGCGGCAATGACCCCGGCTGCCGCTTTGGACAGCGCCCCGACCAGCGGCCCCCACACCGGCCCAATCCGGCGAGAGACAAGGTTAACCATTGGATGCATCTCCGCTTCGACGCCTTCATATCGCATAAAATGAATCGTACTGAGCGCATCGGCCAGCAATGCGGCAAAAAACACAACCATAAACACTTTCCAGTCGTCCCAGAAACCAATCCAGTTTGTCGCAAATCGTTGTCGAATCTGTTTCATCGCTGCATTTCCTTTTTAATTGCCGCCATACACGACAGTCTCTATCATACTTCAGACCACGCCAAAAGAAAACCTCTTGTTCGGCTGATTTTTGGGATTGACAGGAATGGGTCAAACCGATACATTTTCGGGAAATTGAAGACCTGAAATGAAGGGGATATGGCGTTGCAGACTCAAACTCATTCACCGGACATTGAAAAATGGCTTTCGCTGATTCGTGCTGACGGCGTCGGCCCGGTTAACTTTCGAAAACTGGTCGAGACACTCGGTTCAATCGAGGCCGTGCTCGGCGCATCGGTCCGACAACTGACCAAAGTGGACGGCATCGGTGAAAAAACCGCCGAGCGCATCGTGCGATCGCGAGGTCGGTTTGACGCGGCCAAAGAACTGGATCTGGCCGCGAAACACGGCGTGTGGCTGATGTGTCTGGACGACCCGCGATATCCGGCGGCATTGCGACAAATCTACGACCCGCCGCCGGTACTGTATGTCAAAGGAACCGTCCAGCGTCAGGACGGTCTGGCCGTGGCAGTGGTCGGCTCGCGGCGGTGCAGTCAATACGGGATGGAACAGGCGAATCGATTTGCCCATTTTTTGGCCAGTACCGGCTTTACGGTGGTCAGCGGCGGCGCCCGCGGGATTGATTCGGCCGCCCATCGCGGTGCGCTGTCGGCCAAAGGACGCACGATTGTCGTGCAGGGCTGCGGATTGGCGCACATCTTTCCGCCGGAAAACAAGCCGCTGTTTGAGCAAATCGCCGAAAACGGGGCCATCATCAGCGAATTGCCGCTGACCTATGAGCCGCTGTCAGAGAATTTTCCCGGACGAAATCGGATTATCGCCGGGCTGGCCATGGGCACGCTGGTGGTCGAAGCCGGACTGAGCAGCGGAGCGCTGATTACGGCTCAGGCCTCGCTGGACAACAACCGCGAAGTGATGGCCGTTCCCGGACTGATTGACAATCCGTCTTGTGCCGGTTCACACAAATTGATTAAACAGGGTGCACGGCTGATAGATAGTATCGAGGAGTTAATGGACGCACTGGGCTGTATCGGTCAGGACTTGAAAGGACACGCCGTCCAGACTGCGGAAATCGCAGAACGAAAGGCACAAAAAACGCTGTTTGATGTATCCGAATTGAATCTCAGTGATCCGGAACGTCAAGTCTATGCGTGCTTTGACGGCCGTCCGCTGCATCTGGAGGAATTGATCGCCCGAACCGATCTGCCGGCCGGGACAATTTACGCCGCGACGGTCAGCTTACAGTTAAAAGGATTGGTCAAACAGCTTGCAGGCAACACGTTTGTGCGGCGATAGTAGAGAGTAACACCCTGATGTATTATTCTTGTTGTTTTAATGGACAAACACAACGCAACGATTTGCCTGGAGCAGGATGCCGCGGTCCGGACAATCCTTGAGCGATTGACCGCCAAAAGCGACCGCCCCCCCGCCGTTAAAGCCGACGGGACGTGGGGATCGTATGCGCCCCTGCTGGCGGCACACCTTTGCCACACGCTGAATCGACCGATCTTGTACATCAGCCCGCACATTGACGACGCGGACAATGTCGCCGACGACCTGCAGGTCTTTGCCGGCGGGTTTGTAACGACGTTTCCGGTCTGGGAAAGTGAAAATGAACCGTCCGATGCAACCGATGAAATCGGCGCTCAGCGGCTTCGACTGGCCATGTGGCTCGATACCATGCGCCGGACCGGACGAACGGAGCCGTTTTTGCTCTCGGCCTGCATCCAGGCGCTGAACCAGCCGATACCCCGCGTCGAAATGCTCGGCCAACAAACGCTCGAATTGGCCCTCGGCCAGACCATTGAGCCGGAACGGGTCGCCGCCTGGCTGAACGATCAGGGCTTTGAGCGAACCGACAGCGTGGATATGCCGGGCCAGTACGCCCATCGCGGCGGGATCATCGACATCTTTTCACCCGTGGCCGCCTCGACTGACGATGATCTTGACACACCGAAACTGACTGAGCCGGAGCCGGTGCGAGTCGAATTTTTCGGCGATCAGATTGAAAGTCTGCGCATTATTGATCTGGATACGCAGCGTTCGGCCCGAAACATTCGGCAGGTGGCCGTCGTTGCTCCTCGGCCCCGTCTGGAGCCGGAGGGAACGGAACTGCTGCTGAATCTGCTGCCGTCGGATATAATTCTGTTCTTCGAGGAACCCGTTGAAGCGGCTGAGGTGTCGGACGTCTTTTTGAATCGGCTGGATGATCCGCGGGGGCTGTATCCGTTCTCGGCCATATATAAAACCGCCGACCAATTCGCACGATTGGAGGTCAGCCGGTTTTCAACCGGCGCCGACTGCGATATCCATCTGGGCGTGACCAGCGCCCAGCAGTTTGAGCATAAGGCCGGCGCGGTGTGGAAGGATCGACACGCCCTGCTGGATGAACTGCTGACGTTTGCCCAGGGCCATACCGTGCTGTTGTACTGTGAAAATCAGGCCGAAATGCAGCGCGTCCGCGAAATTCTGCGCGAACACGGCAACCTCCCCGACACCCTGCATCTGAAAAGAGGATTCATCCGACAGGGGTTCATCATCACGTCGCTGAACACCGCTTTGATTACCCATCATGAATTGTTCGGCCAGGTCTCCGTGCGGCGTCGCGTCCGGCGGATCAGCAGCGTTTCGCCCGTGGACAATGTGCTGGACCTGCAGCGCGGCGACTACGTCGTGCACATCACGCACGGCATCGGCAAATTCATCGGAATGAAAACGATGGACAAGGGCGATTCGAAAGCCGAGTACCTGACGCTCGAATACGCCGATAAGATACAGATTCACGTGCCGGT
>DSDR01000258.1 GCA_011048645.1 Phycisphaerales bacterium | reverse complement strand
GCATCAAACCCAATCATACCCGATCGATCGACAAAATGCAACTATTGTAACAAATGTTGTGCAAAAAAACTCAATGCAGAAAAACTTAGCATTTTTATTGTGAAACTAAGAGCAAATAAAATAGTGCAATTCTAAAGAATCGCAAGCGGCTTGTTTGGGGATATGGGTTCCGGAAGGCTACTGTAATGCCAGTTGGGTTTCGTAAGTGCCGTCCGGCAGTATCCAGAGGGTTTCCGTGTCGCGCAGGAAATTCATTTGGGCAACGGCAAAATCCGCCAGGGCGGCGATGAAATCATCTTCGGCGTCGTACAGGTCTTCCTGAGCATCCAAAACATCGCGTGTATTGGCTCGGCTGTAGTGCAGCAATTGGGTGGTATTCTCAAGACGTTTGCGGGCCAGATCGCGGGCCTGCCGCTGGAGCCGATAGCGTTCTTTGGCTTCGGCCATATCCCGCCAGGCTTTACGAACTTCGGCGGCAACCTGATGCGTGTGCTGTTCATACAGTCGCTGCTGAGTGGTCAGCGCGATCACAGCGCGGCGATACTGGGTCGCTTCGTTGACGCGATCCAGCGGCAGAGCGCCTTCAATGCCGATCTCATATTGCGAATCGGCTCTGCCCGAGGCCGGCGCGGCGGCGGCGACCAGCGCCAAATCCGCACCCAGCGCGTCCTCGGCGACGTGAACTTTCCGCCGGGCGTCGGCAATTTGATCCTCCAGGTTGGCCAAATCCAAACGTTGGGCAAGGGCCGCCTCGACGGCGGCCTGCTCATTCCAGCCGTTCTCGGCAAACACCGATTCGGAAAGCATCAGCCAGTCGCCGAGATACGGTTCAAATTCGATTTGCGGCGGGATATGGAGTCGCACCTTAAACAAATCCAGGCTTTCGGCGTAGCGCCGCTGAAAATCGAAATAGTCGTCGCGCGCCTTAAGCAAGTCCTGCTGTGTCTCTTCCAGCTCATATTGCCCCACGCGGCCCACACTGGCCAGATGCTCCATCCGCTCGACCAGGCTTTCCAGTTGCCGGATGTTGTCCAAGGTGTTTTGTGTTCGCAGGGCCAGTTCCGAAAGGCGATAATAATCGCTGACGACCGACGCACAGTAGGTTTTGCGGAACCGATTGAAATGACGCACCGCGTACAGCGTATTCTGTTGCGCCTGAGTAAGTGTTTCCAGCACAGCGGTCCGATCTGCACCGCGCAGCAGGGGCTGAACGATCGCCGCCCGAAAGATCGACGAGGAACCGCTTCGCAGGTCGCCGGTTAACACATCCAGCGAGCCGAGCGTTATATCGGCGGCCGCAACAGCGCCGGTTGACAGCAGTTGCTGAATGCCGACAAACCCTTGGGTTGACACGGTTTCATCGGCGCCGTCAGTCGCATAGAACGAGGACCCGCCGGCCAGCGGGATCAGGGCGTACACATGCTCGGCGTCCCATTGATCCAGTCCGGTCAGATACAGCCGTTCAATCTCCGTGCGATATTCCGGCCCGGCCAAAACGGCCAGTTGAACCGCTTGCTCCAGACGAAGGGTTTGTGTGTGGCGTACATCCTCGATAATGGCCTCGGCCATGGCTAAACGGCGGTCATTCGGATCGACGCGCACATCCGTTCGGGTGCCGAAGTCGTCCTGCCAGTTGCTCTCGATGGCTGTGTAGGCCCTTTTGTCGGCCTGGGCAACCGCTTCGCGGGCGTCCATCCCGCAACCCGCCAGGCAGCAGACGAACAACAGCAGGCAGACAACAGAAAAAAGACAACGAAAAAAAAATGCTGCGTTACTTGCGATCCCGAGCGTGCGTGGGAAAGGAACGAACAACAGAGGACAGACTTCAACTTGCGATGGCTGATTTCTGACTTGCGTCTTCTGTCGAGCACTCATCATACCCAATCTGTGTTCCTGACTCATCTTGAGGACGTTCATTTACAGTCCGCGAATGCCTACGATTTCGTTACTGGCCAACTGGATGTCCTCGGGGACAGGAATTTTGATCGGCCGCCCCCATTTGGGGGTTGTGGGCGTCGGCCACATCTGTTCGGGCATCAGTTCAACCGACGGGCTGATCGCGGCAATTTCAGAACGAAAGATCTGTTGCGGAAAGCTGTGTTTGGATATCTGGACTTCTTGATGGGTTTCCAGCCGCCCGGCAAAGATCGGATCCAGCCACGCGACAATATAGTTAGCCGAAGGCGGACTGACGGTCAGAATAATATCACCGGCCTGTACGCCCTGACCTTCTGAAATCAGAATCGAGCTGACCACGCCGTCGATCTTGGCGGTCAACATCATCCGAAAGGTCGGGGTGAACAATTCCGCGAGCACTTTTTCCTGCACGGCGACGGCTTTGCGATGCGGCTCAAGCAGGGTATCGATGTAGGCTTCCTCCTGCCGGTCGAGCGTCAATTGCTCAAGCTGCCTGCGGGCGACGGCCACACTGTCCTGCGCCTGGGCTTCGAGAGTTTCCGTCGCGGCCACTTTCCGCGCCAAGGCCGCATATTCCAGCTCGGCCTGCCGGGCTTCATACGGATGGACGGCCTGTTTTTCCAACAACTCCTGGACGGCGTTTTTTTCCAGTTCCAGCCCGGCCAGCAGGCCCCTGTCCATTTCCAGTTCGGTGCGAATCTTGAGCAGGTCCAGATGGGCGTTTTCCACATCCAGTGCAAGCTGTCCATAGCGAAGCATCTGACCTTTGGTGTCCACATCGAGGTCATAACGAAGCTGCTGTTCGACGGCGGTCAGTTCGGCCCTGAGCCGGTCCAGCTCCGCCAGTATCGTGTTTTTACGGGCTTCGTTGACTGCCCTGAGATATTCGTTTTCAGGGGGCGAACCCAATTCGACGATGGCCAGTAAGTCACCCCGCTGAACAGGGTCAAACAGCGATACCGGAATGTGCCGAACAACGCCGTTGTCCGCCGCCGATAAGGTCTGCGAAGGCGCCATGGCCAGGCCGGTCAAGGCGAACGTCTGATGACGCCGCGTGTACACCAATACGACGGCCGCGACCGCCGACAGCCAAACAACGACGGGCAGCATCCCGCCAAACAACTTTCCTTGTCTTTTCGGTGTCATCTTGGGGCTGTCTCTCCTTACATCTCCAACAACTGTTCCTGCATCGTCAAGCTGACATTATGCACCCCTTCGATTTTACGTATTTCGGAGAGCAGTTGCTCATTGTTCCGCGCAGTCCGAAGGGAAAGCTGGTACGCATAGTCCATATGATCACCATCCGGCGCCGAGGAATTGGACGAAATCAGGGTGAAGGTACGGGTGAACCGTTTCATCGTCGCCAGAAGCGGATGATTCGGTTCGATTGTTCCGTCGAAACTGAAACGCAAAAATGCATTGTATGAATGGTGCATACCAAAATCCGCAATATGTAAATAAATCAGAACGATACACAAACCCAGTGTACCGATAACGGCAATGGCGTAACGCTGCGAGCCGCAGGCCATTCCGATGACCAGCGCACAAAATAAAAATGTGATATCGCGGGTGTCTTTAATGATGTTGCGAAACCGAATCAGCGAAACGGCGCCCATCAATCCGACGGCGATCACAAAGCTGCCCGATATGGTCGCCATAACCAGCGCCACGGCCATCGTAATGATAATCAATGATTGTACAAAGGATTTGGAATAAGACAAGCTGTTGTGCGTAAAATAATAGACCCACGCCAATACCTGTCCCAGCACAAAACTCAGCAGCATCGACAGCAAAATCGTCCATCCGTCAACGCTTTGACTGAGCGGATGGCCGTCCAGGATTTGCCAAAATGTCTCCATAACTTATCCTTAAAATTTACCGATTCGGGAGTCTGTAAATCGCAGATCCCTGAGGTACCAATTGCCGGACAGAGCTGCAATACTTGGACATCGATTGTCGGTTCAGGTCAAACAGGCGCACCATATCTTTGAGCCACGCCGGAAAACTGGCCGTGAATTTGATTTCAAGTATCACAAAATCAATCGGTACCGTATGCCAACCCCGACCGTTCATTGTAAAAATGGGACTGTTTACATATTGACAGGACAACTGACGATCAAAGGTAATACGCACCTTGGAGTCGGTCTGGTTCTCATACGCTTCGCGCATATACCGGATCAGAACCGTTGGTCGTGCCTGCAGGCACTGGCAATAATGCATAAACTGTTTTAGTGTTTTGCGATCTTTTTCGGGTAAATCCCGGGGAACATAGGAACCGCTCAGAATAGGTCTGAGCATCTGTTTGCCGACACGGGCGCGGCTTTTGTAAATGATGCGATTGAGTTTGCGCTTAATCTCAAAGAAGAGCGGGCTGTTTGGATCGTCATCATAGCCCCGTACACGCAGCTTAAAACGATTGCATTTGTCGAAAACCGTTTCGTGGAACAGGTCAAATCGCGGCGAGTCCAAATACAGGCTGCAAATCGGATATTGTCTATCGGGCTGTTTGAGGGCGTATTTGTCCACGTCCAGATAGCCGCGAACAAAGGAGCGAATGGCGATGGCGGTCGATTCCGGTATGCGGTACTTCAGTTCGTACCGTTTGGCTAATAACGTGGATGAATGTTCTGCAGTCGAGGGTTCGGCAACAGGTTGCACGGGACCGCGCACACGGCGGATGGCCTCATAGAGGTCGCCCCCCGAGCTGGTTTGTTGCGTCAAGTCTCTCGAAAATTGCTGCATTCTCCTTATCCCACCCATATTGACGGCTCGTATAGTGCAAAGCACCGCTTGGCACCATCTCTTATTATAATCATCATTATATGCCATTTCTAACATAAATTTAATCAAAAATCAATAAATCTTTTTGAGCTTTGACCATTTCGCGGCAAAAAGGCGCTTTAGAAGACAAATAACCCACAAAACCGCATTTGTATCGGACTTTTTGGATTTCTTTTGGATAAATCAGATGCAAGGGTGTACCGTTATAATTTCCTTTTCAGCGTCTCAATTTTCCGGTATGATGAAAATGTAATCAAGATGTAAACGATATAGATAGGTTATGTCTGACAAAAGAAACGTATGCGATTGATTGAATTGATTGAATTGGATTCCGACACGTCATCCTCGGTTCAGAGAGGCGACAAATCGGATATAGAATTGAAGACTCCTGAGGTGATGGGTATTTTGCCCATTCGAAGTGCGGTGGCTTTTCCGGGGACGGTGATGCCGTTGGCCATAGGGCGTGAACGGAGCAAGCGTCTTGTTTTGGACATTGAACCACAAGAAACAGTCTTCGGCCTTGTCGCTCAGAAAAATCCAGACATTGAAGACCCGACAAAAAACGATCTGTACCGCGTCGGGACGGCCGCGTCGGTCCTGAAGGTCATCAAAATGCCGCACGGATCGATCAATATGATTGTCCACGGGATGGCGCGATTTGAGATAGTGGACTATGTTGCTTCGGAGCCTTACCTCAAGGCCCATATCAAAATGATCAAGACCCGCACACGTCGCACCAAACAATTGCAGGCCCTGGTGATGGGCGTGCGCAACACCGCCAATCGGGTTGTCGCACTGAGTCCCAACATGCCCGAAGAGGCCTCAATGCTGCTGGAAAATATCCAGGAGCCGTCAGCGCTGGCCGACTTTCTTGCGGCCACACTCAATATTCCGATAGAGGAAAAGCAGGAGCTGCTTGAGGAACTGGATACCCATCGACGGCTTGAAAAAATTTCCGTCGCACTGGCCAACCAGCTCGAAGTGCTGGAGCTGAGCCATAAAATCCAGGGGCAGGTGCGTGAATCCATTGATAAAAGCCAGCGCGAGTATTTTCTGCAGGAAGAACTCAAGGCGATTCAAGCTGAGCTGGGGCAGGATGATCGGCGAACCGAGGAGACCAAGGAACTGCACGCCAAAATCAAGGCCGCCAAAATGCCCAGGACTGTAGAGGCCGAAGCGCTGCGCGAGTTGGATCGGCTGAGCAAGATTTCGCCCGCCTCGCCTGAGTACAGTGTCCTTCGCACGTATCTGGACTGGGTGTGTGAGCTGCCTTGGGCCAAAGCCACCGCGGATCGGATTGATATTGCCCGCGCTCGACGGATTCTCAATCGCGATCACTATGGTCTGGACAAGGTCAAACGGCGCATCCTTGAGTTTCTCGCGGTGCGCAAACTTAATCCGCACGGCAAAAGTCCGATTCTGTGTTTTGTCGGTCCGCCGGGGGTTGGCAAGACGAGTCTGGGCCGTTCGATTGCCCGGGCGATGGGGCGCAAATTTGTGCGCATCTCGCTGGGCGGCATTCGCGATGAAGCCGACATTCGCGGCCATCGGCGCACCTATATCGGCGCCTTGCCGGGGCGCATCCTGCAGGAACTGCGAAAATGCGAATCGAAAAATCCGGTGTTTATGCTCGATGAGCTGGATAAGATCGGGCAGGATTTTCGCGGCGACCCGGCCTCGGCCCTGCTGGAGGTGCTCGATCCGGAGCAGAACAACAGTTTTACCGACCACTATCTTGAGCAGCCGTTCGACTTGTCGAATGTGATGTTTATCGGTACGGCCAATTATACCGAACCGATTCCGCCGGCCCTGATG
>DSDR01000202.1 GCA_011048645.1 Phycisphaerales bacterium | reverse complement strand
GCGCCACCGAGGCCCTGCGCGTCCTGGCCGAGATGACCCGAACGCTGGATGCCGAGGTTGCGGCGATCTGTGAACGGCTTCGATTTGAGACCTATGACCTCGAAAAGTCGGTCTTTGAGGCCGTTTATAAACTGGATAAACTCGAACGTATTGGCTTGTATGTACTGATTAATGTCGATCCGCAAACGACCGACGCCGCCGCACGGGAACTGGCCCGACGCTGCATTGCCGGTGGCGCCGACGCCCTTCAGCTTCGCGCAAAAAACCTGTCCGACCGCCGTTTTTTGTCGCTGGCCGAGTCATTTATAGATGTATGCAGAACCAACGGAGCATTGGGAATCATCAACGATCGCGCCGACATCGCGGCCCTGGCTCAGGCCGACGGCGTCCATCTCGGACAGGACGAGATTTTGCCAAAATCTGCCCGAATACTGCTGAAAAGACCGATGCTCATCGGCGGCAGTACCCACGCGATCAATGAACTTAACGAAGCCGTCACCGCGGGCTATGACTATGTGGGAGTTGGCCCGGCCTTTGCCAGCCCGACCAAACCCGGCCTTACGCCGGCAGGACTGGGCTACATCCGACAGGCCGTCCAGCGATTGGCCTCCACCTCCATCCGACCCGTGGCCATTGGCGGTATCAATGCCCAAAATTTGCCGGCCGTGCTGGAAACGGGGATTCGGGCCGTGGCTGTGGCTTCGGCAATATTAGATAATCCAGAAAAACAATGCCGACAACTTAAGGCGATCATAGTCCGTTCGTAGAGCATCAGGGGTTTTCAACCACTAATCCACATTCCAGCCCATTACCTTACGAATAAAATGTAAGACTTAAATAATCCTAACAAAATTACTCCCAGTAGATATATTTTAACCTCTTTTTAACGGCGTGTTCATAAAGTATAGTCAATAAGAGGTTAACAGAAAGACAAATCCGGTTTTCGACGGTTAAGCAAGCGTTTTTTGTATTTCGAAACTATCTTGTTTCTTTCGGAACAGACGTTTAATTTCGCTTCGTGTGGACAATCCTCAGTTTATTCACATCTTATCCACAATATTCTTCTGGTCGCAACCACTTTGTAACAGGCGCGACGGTATGAATCACCGGCCTTGCTGAGGTTCGGTTGAGTTAATAGAATGCGTTGCAACCTCGGACAACACAAAAAAAGGTCTGGAATTCAGACGGACAAGGCGGTAAAACATAGCCACGTTTTTTATGAAGCTGCGCTACAAAAATTCGATACTGGAGTCTATCGTCATTGCCGTCACCATCGCGGCGGTTTTGACGGTCGGTTTGACCTTTGTGATGCTCTACGGATTTGATCGTCCCGTTCTCTCGGAGACGCTGCTGCACACCATCCAGATGGGGGTGCTCTTTGTTTTTCTCTGGGAAAAGGCGGTGCGTTTTTTTAATGTAGAGGACAAGCGGCAGTTCCTTCGCAGCAACTGGTTTGAGGCGCCGTTGCTGTTGACCCTTTTCGTGGTGGCCGTCGGCGCGGGACGCTGGTTTGCCATCGCCCATCGTAGCGAGGCCATCCTGGTCGCTGTCAGTGCGTATCTGGTCCTGCAGGTCATCAGCAAAGTATGCCTGAGTATGGTGGTTCTGGCCGCTTCAGGACTGAATCCCACCCGTACCCTGATCAGTATTTTTGTGATTTTGATTTTGGCCGGGGCGGGACTATTGATGCTGCCCAAAGCCCAGGCCGATCGCGCCGAACCGCTGAGCTTGACCGATGCCGTTTTTACCGCCACCAGCGCCACCTGCGTCACCGGACTGATCGTGCGGGATACCGGCGGCGATTTCACCCGAATGGGACAAATCGTCATCCTGGTCCTGATTCAGTTGGGCGGACTGGGCATTGTCATCTTCGGCGGCGTGCTGGCGCTGCTTTTGGGACAAGCGCTCAGCGTCAAAGAAGCGGTGGCCATGCAGGACTTGCTCAGCGCCGCCACGCTCAATCGCATCGGTGCGATGATCGCGTTTATCTTCGGCGGCACGCTGCTGATTGAAGCCGTCGGGGCGGTGCTGATGTATCCGATGTGGTCTCAAGTCCCCGGCACAGTCGCCACCACGGATCAACAGTGGTTCTTCAGCATCTTTCACGCCGTCAGCGCCTTCTGCAACGCCGGATTCAGTCTGAATCAACGCAGCCTGATGGATTTCCACGGAAGCTGGGGAGTCTATCTGGTGTTTTGCCCGCTGATTGTCATCGGCGGATTGGGCTTCGGCGTCTTGTATAACATCACAAGCGTTTGTGTGGATCGCATTCGGCGGCTGGTACGCCGACACAGTTGCCCGGAAGAATTCTTTCAGTTGGGCATTTCCAAGCGGCTTGGGCTTCAAAGCAAAATTGTTTTGACCACCACCGCCGCGTTGATTATTGGCGGCACGGCCCTGCTGATGCTGTTGGAACATTATTCGCCCCGCCCTCAGGCGGATGGACGATTTCTGACGGCGCTGTTTCAGTCGATTACCGCACGTACCGCCGGGTTCAACACTGTTCCGATTGAACATCTCTCGGAACCGTCCAAACTGACGCTAATGCTGCTGATGTTCATCGGCGGCTCGCCCGGCTCACCGGCCGGCGGCATCAAAACCGTGACCTTTGCGCTGATTATCATGGCTGTGTACGCCACCCTGCGAAAACGGCGGGAGGTGGAACTGTTCAAACGATCGGTGCGGCTGGTGGTGGTCGGACGTGCGATTGCCGTGGCGGTGCTGTTTATGATGATGCTGCTGACCGCTGTGCTCGGATTGTGCCTGACTGAACGCCACAGCGACTGGACGCTGGTGGATTTGGCCTTTGAGGTCACCTCGGCCATGGGCACGGTCGGACTTTCGACCGGCGTGACGCCGACTTTGACAACCGCCGGAAAGTGGATTATCATTATGACCATGCTCATCGGACGGCTCGGGCCGCTGACCCTGCTGGCGGCGCTGATGTTCAACTTCAAACCGGCCGGGTATGATTATCCATCCGAGCCGCTGATGGTCGGTTGAAAAATCAAAATTAAAAATTAAAAAATCAAAATGAATGACGGCCCTGCGGGCCGGGCTATTTTAATAAGGACAGGCTTATGAAGCGATTTGTGGTCATCGGCTTAGGCCGATTCGGCAAGAAACTGGCGATTGCCCTGGCAATGAGCGGCGCGGACGTGATTGCGATTGACAAAGATCGAGACATCGTCGAGGACATCCGCGACCAGGTCAGCCATGCCGTACGTCTGGACAGCACCGACGAAGAAGCGATGCGGGCACAGGGCGTGGATAAGGCCGATGTGGCCATCGTCGGCATGGGCGAACGCGGCCGGGCTTTCGAGTCGGCGATTTTGACGGTGGTCAACCTCAAACAAATGGGCGTGCCGCAGATTTACGCGCGCGCGGCCAATCTGACCGCCGGCCAGGTCTTCAGCGCCGTCGGCGCGACCGAGGTCATTTACCCCGAAATCGAAACCGCCCAACGCTGGGCCTATCGCCTCATCGCCCCGCACATCGAGGAAAAAATCGACTTTGCCCCCGGCTACAGCCTGGCCCGCGTCAAGGCGCCGGCCTCATTTCATAACAAAACCGTGATGGACTTGCAGCTTCGGCAAAAATACAACGTCAATCTCGTGGCCATCAAACGCAGCGAAGACAACGTCAAAGAAAATGAAGATCGCGTCATCAACGTCCCGATGCCCGAGACGCCCGTCTATGCTGAAGACATCTTAATGGTCGCCGGCTCAGATGTGGACCTGTCCCGTCTGCCGCAGGAGTAGCCCGAAACCGCAGATGACGCAGAAATAAAGACTTGATTTATTACAGCCTGAAAAAAGTCTTGCAAAATAGAAGTTCATTTCTAAAATGTAATAAATGTTGGCAAGAAAAATACAAAGTATTGTAATTAATAGACTTAAAGCATTTCCGGCCGTTACCCTTCCGGGTCCCCGCCAGTGCGGAAAAACAACTTTTGCGCAATTACTGGGTGGGATTTATTTTGATTTGGAGCAGGACCCAGACAAGGTAAGTCTTGATTTGCGGTGGGATAGCCTGATGGCGCAGTCCGAGTTGGTCATTCTGGATGAGGCCCAGGAATGGCCGGACTTGTTCAAACGTCTGCGAGGAGCGATTGATAAGGATCGCCGCGGTACACGGCCAAACCCTGAACGCCTCGCAGTTGGGCAAGAGTCTGGATATTTCCTATAAAACAGTCAAGAGCTATCTGGGGTATCTGGAAGGGGCGTTCTTGATTCGTCAGCTTCAGCCGTATTTTACAAATCTGAAAAAGCGGCTGGTCAAAAGCCCCAAGTTGTACTGGCGCGACAGCGGCCTGCTGCATTCGCTGCTGAACGTGCAGAACGAAGACAACTTGCTGTCGGCGCCGTGGGTCGGCGCTAGCTGGGAAGGGTTTATCATCGAACAGGTGATCAATGCGCTGAAATTAAGAGATATGACGTTCTGGCCGTATTTTCTTCGCACCAATGACGGCTATGAGATTGATCTTGTCCTGGATTTCGGGAAAGAAAAATGGGCGATAGAGATTAAGCTGACCAGCGCGCCTGACTTATCGGCTATACAAAAACTCAACAAAGCCGCCGATTTGATCGACGCCTCGCGGCGGATTTTAATCAGCCGTACAACAGACAATATCGACAACGGAAAGGTCGTGTCGTGCAATCTGGAGTGGTTTATCAAAGATTTGGCATGATACAGATTTAACTTACAAGCGTTTTGAGTTGTTGACAACAATAAATTACAAAGAAAGGTAAGTAAACAAGAAAAATTAAGATGAATAAGAGCGAAATATTTGTGTCGGATATGGACGGAACGCTCTTGCAGACGGCGGGGCGGCTGTCGGACTACAGCAAAAAAACGCTGCGTCAATTGCTGGCCGCCGGAGTGCGGTTTACCGTGGCCAGTGCGCGGGCGTGGGCGGAAATGACGCCGATTCTGGGCGATTTGCCGCTGCGGCTGCCGGTGATTGCGGTCAATGGAGCGTATCTGACCGACTATGCGACAGGACGCCATCTGGTCATCAATCATCTGGACGGGGCGTTTGCGGCGACGATTTATGCGCATATCCTGGACGAGGGACTGCTGCCGTTTGTGGTAACGCATAACGGACAGGAGGACTGTTTGTACTGGGAAAAACTGATTAACCCGGAAATGCAGTGGTATCACGATATTCTCGAACTGGAGAATGACAGGCGATTGCGACGGATTGGCAAACTGACCGACGCACTCAAGGAAAAGGTCGTCGCGTTTGCAGTGATGGGATCGCGGGAAAATGTGACCGCACTGGCGGGCCTGCTGGCTGAGCGGTATCCGCAAATGATGGAAAATTTCCTGTTTGAAAACCCCTACCACACCGGCCACTGGTGGCTGACCCTCCACGACCGCAAAGCGTGCAAATCCAAAGCATTGCGAACGTTGATGGAACTGGAGGGCTTTTCGTCCGAACATCTGACGGTCTTCGGCGACCACATCAACGACATCAAAATGTTCCAACTGGCCGGCTGCGCTGTCGCCGTGGCCAACGCCGAACCCATCGTCAAACAACACGCCGATCAAATCATCGGCCCCAACGACGACGACGCGGTGGTGAACTATATTCGGGACAGTGCTCTCCGCACCGGTGATTGGGATATTCACAAAGGGGTAGTCGGGCAATGAGGCAACCAAACAATCACCGGCCATTCGAGACTGACACAAACGCCGCGGCGGACGCAACACCAGGGGGCGCACCTGTTCGTCTTCACTGACGGATTGAGCGAAAGCTGACCAGTTTTTGCTGGTCTTCGTCCCACAGATTGAGCCAAAGCGACTTGAGGCTTCTGCGGATCGTCAGCACGTTGATCTCCTGAAACGGGGGCGTCTCGTTGAAGCACTGCTGGAGATTGTAGTTCGGGATTGCGGTACGCGTATGATGGATGTGATGCAGACCGATATTGCCGGTAAACCAGTGCAGCACATTCGGCAGCTTATAGTAGGAACAGCCGTAAAGTGAAGACTTCATGACCGTCCATTCGTTATGCCGGAACCAGCGCACCCCCTCAAACTGGTGCTGGATATAAAACAGCCACACACCGATCGCCGCGGCGAAAAATATAATCGGCAATCCGATACGGACGGTATCGGACAGCCCCAGTGTCCACACGGCGACGGCAAACATTACGAACACCGCAATATTTGTGATCAGCACGCTGCGGCGCTGCGGCCTGCCAGCGCCTTTCTTGGCAAACCGGTTGATCAGCAGAAACATGATCAACGGCCCCGGGATGAACAGGACAAGCGGATTGCGGTACAGCCGATATCGAAGGCGCGTCCAGAACGGCGCAGCACAGTATTCCTTGACCGTCATCGTCCAGACGCTCCCGTATCCGTCGCGCTTATCAAGGTCCGCGGCGCTGGCGTGGTGGCGGGAATGTGCCCATTGCCAGTCCGCATACGGCGTACATGTCAAAAAACCCGCAAAACGTGCCGAGGATTATGTTGGCCCGGCGGTTGGCAAAAAAGGAATGATGACAGCAGTCGTGAAAAATAATGAAGATGCGCACCAAAAACAGCGCCG
>DSDR01000081.1 GCA_011048645.1 Phycisphaerales bacterium | reverse complement strand
CGCACCGCCGGCGGAGGTGTGCGACGATCCGGCGCTGAACGAGTTGCGGGGCTGTTTCGTGACGCTGAAAAACGGCCAGCAGTTGCGCGGCTGCATCGGACAGTTTGAAGCCGACAAGCCGCTTTGTCAGATGGTCGCGCAGATGGCCGTCTCCTCGGCGCGGCGCGACCCGCGTTTTGTTCACGACCCGATCAGGCCGGAGGAACTGCCCCGATTGCATATTGAAATCTCGGCGCTGACGCCGATGCAAAAGACCGACGACCCGCTGAGTCTGCGTTTGGGCGTCGATGGCATTTATATCACCGACGGCCTGCACAGCGGGTGCTTTCTGCCGCAGGTGGCGACCGAGACCGGCTGGAACAAAGAAGAGTTCCTCGGCTGCTGCTGCACGCACAAGGCCGGGCTGGACTGGGACGCCTGGAAACGCAAAGACGTCGAAACCTATCTGTTCAGCGCCGAGGTCTTCGGGGCGATGTGGAATGAGATTGAAGATTGAACTCGAAAGGAACTGCTATGATGACGTTCAGTAAAATCCGGATGGGCGTGTTGCTGTTGGCGGCTGCGGCGGGGCTGGGGTTTGTCGGGTGTGTGGAGTCGGAGCCGCGTGAGCCGGCGATGTCGGGCAACCCGTTGTTTGAGGGGTGGTATGCCGATCCGGAGGCGATTATCTACGGCAAGACATACTGGATTTTCCCGACGTATTCGGATGAGTACGACAAGCAACTGCATTTTGACTGTTTTTCGTCCGAAGACCTGGTGACGTGGACCAAACACGAGCGGATCCTGGACAGCGAGCGGGTCACATGGGCACGGCGGGCGATGTGGGCGCCGGGCGTGATTGAAAAGGACGGCAAGTACTACTTTTTCTTTGCGGCCAATGACGTGCATCCGGGGCAGGTCGGCGGCATCGGCGTGGCGGTGGCCGACCGGCCGCAGGGGCCGTATCGCGATCTATTGGGCCGGCCGCTGATTAACGACATTGTCAACGGCGCGCAGCCGATTGACCAGTACATCTTTCGCGACGATGACGGGACGCATTATATGTATTACGGCGGCTGGAGGCACTGCAATGTGGTCAAGCTCAATGACGAATTTACCGATTTGGTACCGTTCGACGACGGGACGCTTTACAAAGAGGTTACCCCGGAAGGCTATGTCGAGGGACCGTTTATGTTCAAAAAGGATGGGAAATACTATTTTATGTGGTCCGAAGGCGGCTGGGGCGGGCCGGATTACAGTGTCGCTTATGCGATTGCTGATTCGCCGCTGGGGCCGTTCGAACGCATTGACAAAATTCTCAAGCAGGATCCGAACGTGGCCACTGGCGCCGGCCACCATTCGGTGCTGCATGTGCCCGGCACGGACCAGTGGTACATTGTCTATCACCGCCGTCCGCTGACCGAGACGCACCATAACCATCGCGTGACCTGTATTGATAAAATGGAATTCGACCGGGACGGATTTATCAAGCCGGTGCAGATCACGTTTGAAGGCGTGCCGGCTCAACGGATTCCCTGAAAATCATTGCAACGAAGGCATTATCGCTGTTGGGGGAACAAAACAATGATAATATAGGACTAAAATAATGCGAACTTATGTTAAGTCTTGTGGGTATCAGAGTATTATAGTTGTCGTATGAGAAACGGAGTTGTGTATCCGGAATAGCACATTAAGACAAGATGTGTTCGGTCGGGATTTTCAGAAACAAAGAAGTTTCTTGACACAAACGGTTCTGTTTGCTATTATGGGACCTCTTGATGTGTATGTCGTGGTCATCAAACGCGACATGAGTACGAAGAACGCGACAGCGAGGCGGAGGGTCAACCGAATGAATGGATCGACATCTGGAGAGCAGGTGACGAAAAATAACGGACTATCTTTTCCAGGCGATAGGCGACGGCTCTGTGGGGGGGCAATGCGTCTATTGACCGCCTTGATCCTCTGTTTTCTGACGGGGTGGATGGGCTGTGCGTCGCCTTCTGTTTCCTCTTTCATTTCGCCCGCATCAGAATCGTCATCGCCGAAGTTGACGACTCCTGAAGGACTTGCGGAGTATTTACGGACCGAGCCGACCGTGCGGCACGTTCAAGCATGGGACAATCCATACGGCCAGGGCGTGATGATCGAGACCGCCCACTACCGGATTCACTCGACTCTCCTGGAGCCGCTGATGTTGCGGCAGGTGCCGTCTTTTCTTGAGTCGGCTTTTCGGGCGTACCAAAGTCAACTGCCCGGGACGTTGACCAGTTCCAAGCCGCTGGTCGTGTACTTGTTCGGTACGCGCCAGCAGTGGGAAACCTACACCCGCGATACCGCCGGCGACAATGCGGATATTTACCTTCAAATCCAGGCCGGGGCGTATGTCGCCGACGGTGTGTGTGTGGCGTATGATATCGGTCGTCGGCAGACCTTCTCGGTGCTCGGCCATGAGGGCTGGCATCAGTTTACTCAGCAGTATTTTGCCTATCGTCTGCCAAGCTGGCTGGATGAGGGCATTGCCACATTGTTTGAGACGTGCCGCTATGAGCGGGGCCGATTTGTCTTTGAGCCGACGTCCAATATGATGCGGCTCGGCACGCTCAAGCTGCAATCGCTTGAGGGACGGCTGATTTCTCTCAATGAGCTGCTGGTGCTCCATCCTGGACAAATGCTCAGCGGCTACAACGGCGACCCTCACGGGGCGGCCTCGTTTTATGCCCAGGTGTACGCCCTGGTCCGCTTTTTGCGAGAGGAAGGGTATGGCATACGCCTGCGGGCTTATCATGCCATGCTGCACGGGGCGGCGTACGGCGACTGGCCGATTGACCAGGCGCTGCTTCAGATCGCCGCCGATCGCGATATGGCCCTGACCGTCGGCTGGAATATCCAGATTTCCCGTGCCTTGTTTGCCCATTATTTCGGAAAGGATCCGATTGCGATGGATGATGAGTATCAGGCGTTTTGCCGGAAGATCACCTATCCGATTCAGCTCAAGGCGATGCAAATTATCCCCGCCGAGTGATATTTCTTGCGATTTTCGGGTGTTTTCGCTACACTTTTTTGCCGATTCATAGAAGCGGCGGCCGAATCATTTTTTTTCGAGTATTCAGGTTTTGAATTTGTATAGCGAGAGCAGCCAATGGAACATGTCTTGATTAAATCTGCCGGCGGTATCGGTCGGGATTTTGTGCCTTCGGATTATCTGCGTTCCGGGCAGGATGAGTACACCCTTCGCAATCAGCAGAACCCTCAGCCGCTTCCGCCGTGGCGTCATCTGCGCGCCGATGAGCTGGAGCAGCTTGTCAAAAACGGCAATACCGCTGAGAACTGGGATGAACTGCTGGTGACCGACGAGTTTGACCCCGGCCAGGTGAAAAACAGCAGTTTTTTCGGGCTGGTTCGAATCGGTCGGTTGTGCAGCGCGGTGCTGGAACATCACGACCTGCAGCTTCCGACCGGTATCTGGAACAGTCAGATTGTCGCCTGCGACATCGGCAATGACGCAGCGATTCATAATGTCAGTTATCTGGCTCACTACATCATCGGCGACCGGTGCATTCTGGCCAATATCGACGAGATGCACACGACCAACCACGCCAAATTCGGCAACGGCATCCTCAAAGACGGCGAGCCGGAGTCGGTGCGCGTCTGGCTGGATCTGATGAATGAGGCCGGAGGCCGTCGTGTGATGCCGTTTGACGGCATGATCGCGGCCGACGCCTATCTGTGGGCCAAATACCGCGATGACACGGCGATGCAGGAGAAGTTCAAGCTTTATACGCAGAACAAATTTGATGCCCGACGGGGGTATTACGGGACGGTGGGCGATCAGTGTGTGATCAAAAACTCGCGGATTCTCAAGGATGTCAAGATCGGCTCGCACGCCTATATCAAAGGCGCTAACAAACTCAAAAATTTGACCATCAACTCCTCGCCGCAGGAACCCACGCAGATCGGCGAAGGCGTCGAGCTGGTCAATGGCATTATCGGCTGCGGCTGCCATATTTTTTACGGCTGCAAAGCGGTGCGGTTTGTGCTGGCCGATCATTCGAGTCTCAAGTACGGCGCGCGGCTGATTAATTCCTTTCTGGGCGACAACTCGACGATTTCCTGCTGCGAGGTGCTGAACAATCTGATTTTTCCGGCGCACGAACAGCATCACAACAATTCGTTTTTGATTGCGGCGGTCGTGCTGGGCCAGAGCAACATGGCCGCCGGGGCGACCATCGGCTCGAACCACAACAGCCGGGCTAACGACAATGAGGTCCAGGCCGGGCGCGGCTTTTGGCCGGGGCTGTGTACGAGTATTAAACATTCCAGCCGGTTTGCGTCGTTTGTACTGCTGGCCAAAGGCGACTACCCGGCGGAGCTGGATATCCCGCTGCCGTTCAGCCTGCTGAACAACAACGTGTCCAACGATCAGCTTGAGGTGATTCCGACGTTCTGGTGGCGGTCGAATATGTATGCGCTGGCGCGCAATTCGTGGAAATTTCAAGGTCGCGACAAACGCCTGAACAAAGTCCAGCATATCGAGATCGATCCGCTGGCGCCGGATACGGTTGAAGAGATTCTCAGCGCCCGCAGGCTGCTGGCGTTGTGGACGGGCAAGGCCGCCGCCCGTCGAGCGGGACAATCGGTCGATGCATTAAGCGAGGATGCGTTGATCCGGCAGGGGCGTGCGTTGCTCAACGGCCCGGCCGAGGCAGTCAACGGCCTTGAGGTGCTCGGTGAACATATGGAAAAATCATCTCGCAAGGTGGTCATCTGCAAGCCGAAGGAGGGCGATGAAGCCTACGGTCAGATGCTGCATTATTACGCCGTGCGCAACGTGCTGGCGTATATGCAGGCCAATCCCGAAGCGGATTTTGAGGCGGTGCAGCAGACGCTGCGCGGCCCGCGCGTCGTCCAGTGGGTCAATCTGGGCGGTCAGCTTGTGCCGGCCGGCGATGTGGACAAGCTGCGGGCTGATATCGGCGCCGGCGTGCTGGATTCGTGGGAGGCGATTCACCGTCGCTACGACCAGTTGTGGGCGGCCTATCCGCTGGAAAAACAGAAACACGCCTTTGCCGTGCTGTGCGGGCTGTACGAGACCGAGACGCTCAGCCGGGCGCAATGGCTCGATGCGCTGAGGCAATCGGTTGCAATACAGGAGCTGATTTGCCGGCGGGTGTATGAATCGCGAAAAAAAGATTTTGACAATCCCTTTCGGCAGGCGACGTATCGCCATCTTGAGGAGATGACCGCGACCATCGGCACGGTCGAAGACAATGAATTTGTTCGGCAGGTGAGGGAGGAGACTGAAACGTACAAGCAGCGCGTTGAACACTTGCTGAAAGGGTAATGGCACACAATAGGAACCTCGGCCTGCGGCGGCAGGCTAAGGGGTCGGCCTGAAAGGCCGGAAAGTGATTTGGTCGGGGGCGTTAGCCCCCGGAAGGCGGTTTTTTAGAGGCCTTAGCCCTGAAAGGGCGAAAGTCTACTGACGCCCCGTTGGGGCGTTCGTGGCACGGCCTTTCAGGCCGTGGGGTATTTTGGCCGATAGACACCCAGGGCGTTGCCCTGGGCTGGTGTATATTGCCCCTTCGGGGCGAAAGAGTGATTTTCTTTCGGGGCATAGACAGTGATTGCCCCTTTGGTTTGGGGTAGATATATGGTGTTGCACAAAATGAGAACCTCGGCCTGAAAGGCCGACATAGGATAGGCCAGGGCAACGCCCTGGTGATGAAAGATGAAAGGAACCGAACCTTTTCGCCCTGTAAGGGCAGAATAAAATGTCACAGTCATTGGCTCAATTATTGATTCATATCGTGTTCAGCGCCAAAGGACATTATCCGTTTATCGAAGAAGCAGTGGAATCGGAATTGTACGCATACATCGGGGATACGATTAAACGGCTCGGAGGTGTGCCGATTAAAATCAATGGCCTATCCGATCATATCCACATTCTCTCGTCGATGCCCAAAACAGTATCTCTGGCGAAATATCTCGAAGAGATAAAACGCAACAGCAGCCGTTGGATTAAGAATAAGGGCGGATTGTATGAAAAATTTGCCTGGCAGAACGGCTACGGCGCCTTTTCAGTAAGCGCTTCTCAGAGGAATACGGTCGTCAACTACATTCTTAATCAGAAGAGCCATCATAAAAAAATGACATTTAAGGAAGAAATGATTGCCTTTTTGAAAAAATATCAAGTAGAGTATGACGAGCGGTATTTGTGGGATTAGTTATGCTGCTCCTTCGGAGCGTGTAAATGAAGGCGATGCTTCCGGTCCCAGGGCGTTGCCCTGGGCTGGTTTATATTGCCCCTTCGGGGCGGAAACAAACAAATATAATACTATTTTATAAAGGACACTCGAATGAATGTACAAGACGCCCAATACGGCACGTATGCGTTGGTACAGGAGATGATGGAGACGGTCGGTATGGTCAGACAATTTGACCGCGAACAGGCCAAGGACGCGGCCGCTCGAATCGCTTCGGTCGGTCGGCTGCTGATGACCGGCGAGGGGTCCAGCCGTATTTTCCCGGCCAAGAACGCGATTCGCAAGGCGCTGACGCGGGGGCTGGATGTGAGTCTGCACACCGAAGGATCG
>DSDR01000282.1 GCA_011048645.1 Phycisphaerales bacterium | reverse complement strand
TCGAATGTACCGGGGTGGAACAATGTAACGCCGAATTTTCAAGCGACCGCCGGATTGACAGCCGGCGCCGCCGATCCCGCGCCGCACAACGGCGTTAATCCCTTTGAATGGGTAGGGATAACCACAAATCCGGCCGTCCCGTACACCTATGCGGACGTGCTGGATCAGATCAGTTCAGGTGCGCTGCGCATCGGCATTCATGTCCAGGGTTTTGCAAACGGCGGCAGTGAGTCGTTTGTAACGACCTGGGACAGGCCGCCCATCGTACCGGCGCCCGGATCGCTCCTGCTGACGACCATCGGACTGGGGGCTGTCCGTATCCTGCGTCATCGGTATGATCTTACAGCACAACCGTGCTGATTAAACAGGAAAGCCGGAGGCCGAGGGGAGCTCCGGTTTCCTTTTTTTTATCGAACATCCAAGCGATGCGAAGCAAAACCTTGACAACGGATAGCGCTGTAACCTATCCTAAGGCCAGGTAAGCGGGCATTCGATGTCAAAGGATGATGTGTGCGTGAGTGTTTGAAAAACAGCCTATTTGCGTGCGGAATAGGGGGTTTGCCGAAAACCGCGTTTATCGCAGGTCGGCAGTGGATGCGAGTGCGCACATTCAAGCATGACTTTTTTGCAGCAACCGGCCTCTACGAAGCAACGGATTCAATAACCGATTCGGTCAATGCGCCTCGGCGCATTGTTCTGAAAATCAATCGTATTCAATCCTTTCTCGGCTTTCCGCTGGGGTGGATCGGGCGGTATTTGAAACAGCGTGAATACCGTCTTTTGCAACGCCTTCAGTCGCTTGATCAGATTCCGCAACTGTTGGGTGAATACGGACGAAACGGGTTTGCGTATCGATACATTGAGGGGCGGTCGCTTGATGAGAAACCGGATTTGCCGGACAGCTTCTTCGATGCATTAAAGCATCTCCTGGAACAGATCCATCGTCGGGGCGTGTGCTATCTGGATTTTAATAAGCGCGGCAATATCCTAATCGGAAACGACGGTCGGCCTTACCTTATTGATTTTCAAATTTCGCTGATGCTTCAACGGCGCGGATTCCAATGGCTGTGCCGAAGACTCCAGCAAGAAGATCATTATCACCTGCTCAAACACAAACGCCGCCTTCGTCCCGATTTGATGACCGACAGCGAAAAGGCATTATCGCGCCGTCAAAGCACGGCTATTCGGGTTCATCGTTTTCTGACCGTACCGCTGCGGACGCTGCGGCGGCGGCTGCTTGGCGTGCTGCATCGCAAAGGCCTGTTGAAGCGCGACGACAGCTCTGACCCGACGCCGGAAAACGACCCGACCCGGTTCATGTCCTGACATTGAAAAACTCGGGGGGGGGAATGAAATTGATTCAGTTTTTTGCTATAATACGGGTCTGGGGAATGGGTAAAAAGGATATTACTTTTCGGGAATTCAAATGGATGTCCAAGGCGTTATTTTTGATATAAAAAAGTATGCCATCCACGACGGGCCGGGGATTCGATGTACGGTCTTTCTGAAGGGCTGTCCGCTTCGCTGTTCGTGGTGCCATAACCCCGAAAGCTGGGCGCCGCGGCCTGAACCGATGTATCGGCCCGTGCGATGCGTCCGGTGTGGACGATGCGTCGAAGTCTGTCCGGAATCGGCAATTACGCTGACTGAGGAGGATATAATCACTGATGCTGCGCGATGCCGCCGGTGTGGAACGTGCCTGACTGTTTGCCCGGCCAATGCACGGCAGATCGTTGGACGGACGGTTTGTGCGGCTGAGATACTGGAAGAGATTGAAAAAGACCTTGTTTTCTACGATACATCTGCCGGCGGCGTCACGTTTTCCGGCGGCGAGCCGCTGATGCAGCCGGATTTTCTCGAGGCCCTGCTGATCGGCTGCCGGCATCTGGACATTCATACGGCGGTAGATACCTGCTGCTATGCCAAGCCGGGTGTCGTACGCCAAATAGCGGAGTATTCCGACTTGTTTTTGTGTGATATCAAACATCTGGATCCGGACAAACACAAGCAATTTACCGGCGTGGACAACGCCCTGATACTGGATAATATCGCTCTGCTGGCGTCGCTGGGCAAAACGATGATTATCCGCATTCCGGTGGTGCCGGATTTTAACGATCAGCCGTCGGACATTGAGCAGATCGGCCGGTATATAAAAAGTCTGAAAAATATTCAGCAAATTGATCTTTTGCCGTATAATGGCGGAGGCAGCGCAAAGGCCCGCCGACTGGGTCGGGAGGCGGATATCCCGCAACGGCCTTCGGCGGATCGACATGCGATAAACGACTATGCACACCGTTTACGACGGTTGGGTTTTAATGTCAAAGTGGGTGGATAACGCGATGAATGAACGAGTAGCACAATTGCGACGACAAAGCGTCGGCGCCAAACCATATATCAGCGCCGAGCGGGCGGAACTGATCACCGACTTTTACCAAACCGGTATTGCGATGCAGGTCTCAGCGCCCGTGCTGCGCGGGATGGCACTCAAGTATTTGATGGAGCATAAAACCCTGTGCATCAATGACGGGGAACTGATTGTCGGCGAACGCGGCCCGGCGCCGAAGGCCACGCCGACCTATCCGGAACTGTGCTGTCATACGCTTGAGGATTTCGAGGCAATGAGCCGCCGTTCACGCACGTCGTTCGATGTGGCAGACTCGGTCAAGGCCGTCTATGCCGAGAAAATTATCCCCTTCTGGACGGGCAAGACGATGCGCGAGAAGGTGTTTGGCCAGATGAGCAGCGCCTGGCACACCGCCTTCGAAGCGGGTGTGTTTACGGAATTTATGGAGCAGCGTGCGCCCGGCCATGCCATCCTTGACGATAAAATTTATCATCGCGGCCTGCTGGACATGCAGGATGATATTCGCGCCCATCTGCGGCGACTGGACTATCTGAACGATCCGGAGGCCTACGCCAAGGAGCAGGAACTGAAAGGGATGAGCCTGGCGATCGACGCGGTCTTGACGCTGGCGGCGCGTTATTCGGATTACGCCGCCCTGCTGGCCGCCAATGAAAAAGATCCCGTTCGTCGGCAGGAACTGGAAACCATTTCGGCCATTTGCAGGCACGTGCCGGCGTACGCCCCGCGGACCTTTCATGAGGCGCTGCAGGCGTATTGGTTTATCCATGTGGCGGTGATTACCGAGCTGAACGTGTGGGATTCGTACAATCCCGGACGGCTGGATCAGCATCTGTATCCGTTTTATCAACGTCAGATCAAGGACGGGACGCTGACCGCCGATCAGGCCAAAGAGCTGCTGCAATGTTTTTGGATCAAGTTCAACAACCAGCCCGCCCCGCCGAAAGTAGGCATTACCGAAGAACAAAGCGGCACTTATACCGATTTTGCCCTGATCAATATCGGCGGCGTCGATCCGGCCACCGGTGCCGACGCGGTCAACGAGGTATCGTATCTGATGCTGGATGTGGTCGAGCAGATGCGGCTGGTCCAGCCCAGCGCGTGCATTCAGATCAGCGCTAAAAATCCGGATCGCTTCCTGAAACGCGCCTGTCGCGTGATTCGCTGCGGCTTCGGGCAGCCGTCGGTTTTTAATACGGACGTGATTATCCGTGAGATGCTGCATGACGGCAAGACAATGTTTGACGCCCGCAGCGGCGGCCCGAGCGGCTGCGTGGAGACCAGCAGCTTCGGCAAAGAAAGCTGCACGCTAACCGGCTACTGCAACTGGCCGAAGATATTTGAGCTTGCGCTGAACAACGGCGTCGATCCGCGCACGGGCAAACAGGTCGGCCCCCCAACCGGCAGCGCCGAAACGTTTGACTCCTTTGAACAGGTCATGCAGGCCTATGAACAACAGCTTGCTTATTTCATCGATCTGAAAGTCAAAGGCAACAATGTGATTGAGCGGCTTTACGCGACGTATCTGCCGGCCATGATCATGTCCGTGATTACCGATGACTGTATCCTCAAAGGCCGCAACTATCACAACGGCGGACCGCGATACAATACGACCTACATTCAGGGCGTCGGCATAGGCACGCTGACCGACGCGCTGACGGCGGTCAAGTTTCATGTTTTTGATCAGAAAGACGTGACGATGTCGGAACTGCTGGCGGCGCTGAAGTCAAATTTTGAGGGATATCAGACGCTTGAGAACAAACTGGCTCATCAGACGCCGCGTTACGGCCAGGACAACGACTACGCCGACGCCATCGCCGCCGAGACATTTGAGCTTTATTTCAAATATGTCAACGGACGCGCCAATACCAAGGGCGGCCGCTACCGCGTCAATCTGCTGCCGACCACGGTGCATGTGTATTTCGGCCAGGTCACCGGCGCCCTGCCGCACGGCCGCAGAGCCGGACTGCCGCTTTCAGACGGCATATCGCCCAGCCAGGGAACACAATCCTACGGGCCGACCGCGGTGGTCAAGTCCGCATCCAAGATCGATCATAGTCGAACCGGCGGCACGCTGCTGAATATGAAATTCAATCCGCAGGTGCTGGAAGGCGACGGACTGGATAAACTGCTGATGCTCATTCGCAGCTATTTTAAGCTGGACGGCCATCACATCCAGTTCAACGTCGTCAATAAACAAACGCTGCTGGACGCTCAGAAAAATCCACAGGACTACAAAGATCTGATCGTGCGCGTGGCCGGTTACAGCGACTATTTTGTTGATCTGGGCGAAAACCTGCAAAACGAAATCATTGCTCGTACGGAACAGATAACGTTTTGAGTTTGGTCAGAATGAATCGACGAGATTTTATCAAAGCGGCGGGGCTGGCAGCCGGAACCCTATTGACCACCGGACGCTGTCAACGGTTAACGGCGTCCGAGACGTCGCCCCAAAAACCCAATGTCCTGTTCATTCTTGCTGATGATTTAGGCTGGGCGGATTTGGGCTGTTACGGCAGCGCGTTTTACGAGACGCCGAATCTTGATCGTCTGGCGACACAGGGTATGCGTTTTACCGACGCTTATGCCGCTTGTCCGGTTTGTTCTCCAACGCGTGCCAGTATTATGACGGGCAAATACCCGTCGCGCCTGGACACAACCGATTGGTTCGGCGCGCCGCAGCCGGACACGGTGCAGCGGCATTGGACGCGCCACAAACCGCTGCTGCCGGCGCGGTATCGTGATTATCTGCCGCACGAGGAGGTAACGCCGGCCGAGGCGTTGAAGAAGGCTGCTGGCTATACGACCTTTTTTGCGGGAAAATGGCATCTCGGCGAGGCCGAAGCGTATTGGCCGGAACACCACGGCTTTGACATCAACAAAGGCGGGCACAATCGCGGCGGGCCATACGGCGGCAAACAGTATTTTTCCCCGTACGGCAATCCGCGGCTTGAGGACGGTCCGGACGGAGAGTATCTGCCGCTTCGGCTGGCTGAGGAAACGGCACAATTCATTGAAGCATCCCAAACCAAGCCGTTTTTGGCTTTTCTGTCGTTTTATAAGGTGCATACGCCGCTGATGACGACGCAGGAACTGGAGGAAAAATACAAGAAAAAGCGTGAACAGATGGGGCTTAAGCCTGAATGGGGACAGGAAGGCGACCGGCGGGTTCGGCTGGTACAGGAGCATGCCGTCTATGCGGGGATGATCGAGGCGATGGATACGGCCGTGGGCATCGTGCTGGCCAAGCTGGCCGAGCTGGGACTGGACGACAGGACCATTGTATTCTTTACGTCCGACAACGGCGGGCTTTCCACCTCGGAAGGACATCCGACTTCCAATCTGCCTCTGCGCGCCGGTAAGGGCTGGCTTTATGAAGGCGGCATTCGGGTCCCTCTCATTATCAAGTGGCCCGGCGTAACCCGTTCCGGAAGCGTTTGCAGCGAACCGGTCACCAGCACGGATTATTATCCGACAATACTGGAAATGACAGGGTTGCCGCTCAGAGCAGACCAGCATTGCGACGGAAAGAGTTTGGTCCCGCTTATTAAAGAAAACAGGATGACGCGCGGGCCGATTTTCTGGCACTACCCGCATTACGGCAACCAAGGCGGTTCACCCGGCGCCGCCGTGCGCGAAGGCGACTGGAAGCTCATTGAGTTTTTTGAGACCAACACGCTTGAATTGTATCATCTGCGCGAGGATATCGGTGAAAGTCGCAATCTTGCCGATCTGTATCCGGATAAAACCAACGCCCTTTTTCAGAAACTCAGGGCATTTCGCCGGGAAACCGATGCCAAGATGCCTTCGGCAAATCCCGCCTCTTTGTCCGACTAAGGGGTGCGGCTGTTAATTTCTGAAAATTTTGCTGCCGTCGGATCTGAGTTTTTCGTTGTGATCCTGAATAAACTGTCTGTGCCACTTGGGCGACCACAAGTATTCCAATCCTTTATTGGAGACATGACCGTCCAGAAACGAAATACCCACCGATCCTCGATGACGATTGATCATCATTCGACGCATATGATTATTAACCGGGCCGTCAGAGCCGTGATGGTCGGCGCTGTAACCGCGGTAATCGATATCCAAATGAGCCTGAACGGTATCGGTATGCTTGGGCCATAAATCCGGCCACATACTGTCAACAAACACCGGCACCGAAGACGGACCGCGCGTGCTCAAAAGATTGGGGTATGCATACTGATCGATATTGGCGCGGGACTCAACCCAACTGTAATCATAGCTGGCTGGATAACTGTA
>DSDR01000005.1 GCA_011048645.1 Phycisphaerales bacterium | reverse complement strand
GCCGTATGCCTGTGCCGTCGCCTTTCGGAACCGATTGTACGACCAACGGCTGTTGAAAACCGTTGCGGCGCCGGTACCGGTCATCAGCGTCGGCAACATCACCACCGGCGGAACGGGCAAGACCCCGCTGGTGATTTGGCTGTGCCGATACCTGGAAAGTCAGGGTCGTCGTTGTGCAATTCTGACGCGGGGCTATAAGACCCCACGGGGACCGCTTTCCGACGAGCCGGCGCTGCTGGCGCGGGCCTGTACGAACACAAAGGTTCTGGTCGATCCCGATCGCGCAGCCGGGGCGCATAAGGCGGTATCGCAATACAGCGCCGACGTGCTGGTCCTGGATGACGGTTTTCAGCATCGCCGGCTCGGCCGTGATTTGAATATCGTAACGCTGGACGCAACGTGTCCGTTCGGCTATGAACGAGTGCTTCCGGCCGGTTTGCTTCGCGAGCCGCTCGAGGGACTTAAACGCGCAGAGGTCATCGTGATAACACGTTATGACCAGGTTGAACCGCAGGCACTACAGCGGCTTGAAACCCGCATCGGGCAACTGGCCCCGTACGTTTCGGTGGTCAAGGCCGCATGCCGACATACCCATGCCGTGACGACCGAAGCAGCCGTTTTATCGCTGGAATCGCTGCGACATCAACGCGCGTTTGTGTTTTGCGGCATCGGCAATCCCGATGCATTCATTGAGTCGATACGACATAACGGCATTGACATCGTTGGAACGCGGATATTCAACGACCATTATCGCTACAAGCCCGATGATATTCGTGCCATTACTCGTCAGGCCAAACAGTGCGGCGCAACACTGATCTTATGTACGGAAAAGGATGGGGTCAAGGCGGCCCTGCTCAAACCGGAAGAGGCCGGCATTCAACTGGCGTGGCTGGCAATGGAACTGGATTTTGTTGAGGGAGCCGATAGACTGAAAACTCACATTGATACGGTGCTTCGTCCATCGCAAGACAAGAGCCGCGTACCGGAAAACAAAACAACCTGAAATATTATGAGCTATACGCATTTATTAAAGACGATAACCCAACTCGGCTCGCCTAAAGTGCTTCTGGCGGGCGATTTTATGCTGGACAGCTATATCTACGGCGACGCCCTGCGCATCAGCCCGGAAGCGCCGGTGCAGGTGCTCAAAGTCGTCCGTCGTGAGTATTGCGGCGGTGGGGCCGCCTCGGTGGCGGCCGATGTGCTGACGCTGGGCGCACGGTGTGCCTGTGTCGGGGTATTGGGAAGCGACCTCAACGGCGACCGGTTGCTGGCGATGCTCGAAAAAACCGGCGCCGATGTCTCCGGCCTGCTGCGTCTGGACACGCGCCCGACCATCAGCAAGGAACGCATCGTCGGTCTGGCGCAGCATCGCCATCGCCAGCAGCTTTTGCGCATTGATGAAGAATGCACCGAGCCGTTGAGCGACGCGGAGTATGCCCGACTGCTGACGGCGTTTGATAAACACCTTGCCGACTGCGATGTGGTGTGTCTTCAGGATTACAACAAAGGAATGCTTCGACCGGATATATGTCAAGCCCTGATTCAATCGGCACGGAAAGCGAATAAACCGATTCTGATCGATCCGCCGCTGGGGCGGGATTACAGCAAGTTTTCCGGCGCGACGCTGATCACACCCAATCGCAAAGAGACCTCTGAGGCCGTGGGGTTTGCCGTGGAGACGATTGAAGACGCCGAGCGGGCCTCGGCCCTGCTGCGCGAGCGGTTGTCGCTGACGGCGGTGGTCATCACCCTGGACAAGGAAGGGGCGTACCTGCAAACCGCCGAGGGCGGACGCCATCTGCCGACCATTCCGCGAATGGTCTATGATGTCACCGGCGCCGGCGATATGATGCTGGCGATGCTGGCGGTGGCGACAGCAGCGGGCGCAGGTCTGGATACGGCGCTGCAGTTGGCCAACATTGCCGGCGGCATCGAAGTGGAAAAGTTCGGCGTCGCGACCGTCAGCGTGGATGAAATCGTCAATGAAATTCTCTCCCGTCATCGCAGCAAGACCGGCAAAATACAGGACACCGATACCCTGCGTATCGAACTGGACTATCATCGCAAACAAAACGAAACGATTGTCTTTACCAACGGCTGCTTTGACGTACTGCATCGCGGGCATATTGAATACCTGAAATTCTGCAAACAGCACGGTCATGTCGTGGTGGTGGGTTTGAACAGCGATGCGTCCGTGCGACAGCTTAAAGGTCCGACGCGCCCGGTCAACAATCAGCATGACCGGGCGGCCTTGCTGGCGGCGCTGGAGTGTGTTGATTATGTGGTGGTATTCGACGAGCCGGATCCGCTGAACCTGATTCAGGCGGTCTGTCCCGATGTCCTGGTGAAAGGACAGGACTGGGCTGAGAAAGGAGTCGTCGGTCGCGAATTTGTCGAATCGCGCGGCGGACGGGTTGTGCTGGCGCCGATGCTCGAAGGAAAAAGCTCCACGCTGACCATTGAAAAACTCAATCGCATCAATGACCCTCAAAAGGAGACGCACTCACCATGACGCACAAGGCGGTATTTCTGGACAGAGATGATACCCTCATCAGCGATCCGGGCTATATCAGCGACCCGGCCCAGGTCAAACTGCTGCCTCACGTCGGACAATCGCTGTCCATGCTTAAAAAGATGGGCTATCTGCTTGTGGTTGTTACCAATCAATCCGGCATAGCCCGCGGCATCGTTACCGAACAGCGGCTCGAACAGATTCACCATCATCTGAAAAAACTGCTGGCCGATGAGGGGGTCTATCTGGATGCGATTTATTATTGCCCCTATCACCCGGACGGAACCGTGGAGCAATACACACTCGAAAGCGATCTTCGAAAGCCGCAGCCGGGGATGCTGCTCAAAGCCGCCGAGGAGCTGGAGATTGATCTGTCGCAATCGTGGATGATCGGCGACTCCTATCGAGATGTGGCCGCGGGAACACGTGCGGGATGTCGGACGATCCTGCTGGATACGCCCGGCAAGCCCCAGGTTCGCGAGCCGGACGATCCGGAACCGGATAAACGAGCGGTTAATTTGCGCGAAGCGGTCAATATCCTGCGGATGTTCGAATTTCAGCAGAAGGCCCAGGCGGCGCGCTCCATGCGCCAACAGGCCGAGGCCCAAACCACCGAGCCGGAAAAACCGGAACCGGAAACGCCGACGCCTCAACCCCCGTCGGAACCAAAGGCAACGCCGACCGACTCCACTGAACAATCGGTCTCGCCCACGGCCGATGAACAATCCGAAACGCCAAGGCCGCAACCCATGCCCGCCGAAACGCCAACGACAGAAGACAAACCCAGGACGTTCACTCAGCCGCCGGAGACACAGCCCGGCCCCCTGCCGCAGCGGCCAACCCCTGACACAACACAAGACGTTAAATCCATCCATGAACCGAAGCCGGAAATCCCGTCGTCGGACAAGACGCATCAGCTTCTTGAAGAAATTCTCCATCGCGTTAAGATCAAACACCGATACGACCAATACAGTGAGTTTTCCGTCTTTATGCTGCTGGCCTGGCTGGTGCAGGTGCTGGCTGTGTTTAGTCTGGTCGTCAGCATCTGGTTTGGTTTGGACGCAGATCGAGGCGTGGACTCCGTACAGACGATGATCGGTTATGCCGTCGCACTGCAACTGCTGGTCATCGCCCTGCTGCTGATGCACGACAAAAGCAGGTGATTGTTGCACCTATCATCTATGAAAACACCGCGACACATTTTGATTTGGCTGCCGTCGCCGCTGGGGGACGCCATTTGCGCTGGGCCGGCGCTGCGGGCGCTGCGGGCGCATTACGGCGATGCGCAAATCACGTTTTTCGCATCGCCGTTTACGCAGTCCATCTTGTCGCCGACGGATTGTGCCGACGATTGGCTCAATCCGGCCGGGGGGACGGCTGCACAGATCACACAATTGCGATCGCGCTCATTCGATACCGCCATTCTGCTGAAAAATTCGTTTGGCTCGGCGCTAACGGTATGGCTGGCCGGGATCGACCGTCGCATCGGTTATGCCCGCGACGGCCGGTCGATTCTGCTGACGGATCGCATCTTCCCGCCGAAAGACAACAGGGGACGTTTTAAGCCGATTTCATCGGTTGTGTATTATCTGAAACTGGCCGAGGCGCTGGGGGCTGCGCCGATGACCGCTTTGCCGGAGCTGAACGTGGCGCAATCCGATGAGGACGCCATCGACCGACTGTTTCCGCACATCGCGGGATCTGATAAGCCGCTGGTCATTCTTGTGCCCGGCGGAGCATTCGGGCCGAGTAAATTGTGGCCGCCGCAGCGTTTCGCGGCCTGCGCCGAGGCGCTGATCGAGCGGCACAACGCGCAGGTGGTCATCTCGGTAGCGCCGACGGCGGCCGAGCGGCAGACGGCCGAGGCAATCGCTTCACTGTGCCGCTTTGAGTTGATTCACCTGGGCAACACGCCGCTGACCGGCGGACAGTTAAAAGCCCTGTTCAATCGGGCGGCGATGGTGCTGACCAATGACACCGGCCCGCGGCATATCGCCATTGCCCTGCGGCGTAAAGTGGTGACCCTGTTCGGGCCGAACAACCCGGCCTGGACGCATACGGACTACCCCGATGAAATTCGCATTGTCGGTCAGGGACCCTGTGTGCCGTGCGACAAACCGGCCTGCAAAGCGACGAGGCATTATTGTATGGAATCCATCACGGTCGAACAGGTGATTTGTGCCGCCGAAACCCTTCTGAGCCGAGACTGCGATGAATAAATTGCCCGACTATGAATTGACGCCGGGCTTTTTTGCGGACCCGGCTTATGTGTCGGCCTTAACGGAGATGGGATTGACGACGCCGGACAGCGTTTTTGCATTTGACCGCGGCGCTGATCTGACCAAAAAACAATTATCGCCGCATCGTTCGCGGACATGCTTTCGGCTCGGACAAGACGGACCGACGGTCTATTTGAAACGCTACGAACATCCCCCTGCACTGCAGCAGATTCGCAACTGGATTGATCATCGCCGCCGCTGCTGTACAAGCGTCTATGACGGCCACTTGACCGAGCTGCTGGAGGAGGCCGGCGTTGCCGCCCCCAAAACCATTGCCTACGGTTTTGAATGGAACGGCCTGTTTGAAAAACGCAGTTTTATCCTGATTCAAGAGATTGACGGCGGCGCGTCGCTGGAACAAAAACTGCCGGATTGTATGACGGATTTGACGCCGCAAGCGGCCCGACAACGAAAAGCTTTCATCCGAGAGGTCGCCGATTTCGTGCGGCGGTTTCATTCGACCGGCTGTCGCCATCGCGATTTGTACCTGTGTCATTTGTTTCTGGACAAACACCAAACACTGTATTTAATCGACTTGCAGCGGGTCTTCAGGCCGATTCTGCTGAGCGAACGTTTTCGAATAAAAGATCTGGCGCAACTGTACTACTCGGCGCCGGGCCGCGCCGTCAGTCGCGCGGATCGGCTGCGGTTTTATCAGCACTATCGGCAGAAAAAGAAATTAACACGGCGGGACAAATGGATTATCGGCCAGATCAAGCGCAAAGTCCGACGCATTGCCGCACACGATCGCAAACAAGGCAGACCGGCGCCCTTTGAATCGCGTTAGAGATCGTAAAGTCTGAATTCAACTCAAAACTAAAAACTCATAACTCAAAACTATTCTTCGTGTTCTTCGTGGTGAAATAACAGTCAACTTATTTTTTACGGCTCCTTAGCTCGTATTTCTTTGGCGTTTCTTTTCGCTACGAACCGCGCTGCCCGAAATCCACCGTCGGCGGCTGAGCCGCTTCGGGGGCGGCCTCAAACAGCTCCATCGGCTCCACCCCGGCACGCCGGCAGAAAAACGAACCGAAAAATTCGCGCGTATAGATATTCAGGTTTTTGACGGCGTTGTTGTAGCGAATACGTTCCACATTGATGCGGTTTTCCGTCCCTTCAAGGCTGTCCTGCAGGGCCAGAAAATTCTGATTGGCCTTCAGGTCGGGATATTGCTCCTGGAGCATCAGCAATCGGCTCAGCAGCGCCCCGACTTCGTTGGCCGCTTCTATCTTGCTATCGACGTTGTCTGTCTGAAAGTATTTTGTTCGGGCGTCGGCAATGTGCTCGAACAGTTCCCGCTCGTGGGCGGCATACCCCTTGACGGTTTCGACCAGATTGGGAATCAAATCCATTCGCCGCTGCAGGGCCGAATCCACATTGGCCCAGGCCGCCCGCGCCTCTTCTTCCAGCCGAATCGCCTTGTTGTAACCGGCCAGATACCAACTGAACATCATCGCCGCCGCGATTAAAACAACGACCAAAATCACCCCCAGCACGACCAATGCACTGCCTGTTCGGTACTTCATTGTATTATCTCCGTCATCTGTTATGGATTTTACCATCGTCCGCTGAACCCGCCGCCGCCGAAGCCGCCGCCCAGTCCCCCGCCAAAACCGCCAAAACCGCCAAAACCGCCGCCGAAGCCGCCGGAACGAAATCCGCCGCCATATCCTCTGCTGCCCCAAAAGCCGCTGGAATAATAGCCGTTACGCGAGGCCCCGAAGCTATGGCCGAGCAACAACCATAACAGCCAAAACGGCGTGCCGCGCCCGGCGGCGGTCATAAAGACCAGAAAAAGGACAATTAAAGGCAGCAGACTGCACCACGGCATCGCCGAAGGCCTGTCCGGCACCGGATTGCTGTAGCCGCGAGG
>DSDR01000181.1 GCA_011048645.1 Phycisphaerales bacterium | reverse complement strand
TCGAGACGCGATGGCATTTGGCACGGCTGCTCGGTTTCAAGGATCCGCCGGGGATGGATAGTCGGCTGGCGCTGGATTATTTCAGCAAACGCGGCGTCGGGGGCGGCGTGGACGCCGAATACAGGACCGATGATGCGTTCGGCAGTTTTATCGGCTACATTATGACCGACCGCGGCAAGGATGATTTGGGACGTGTTCGGCACGACGACCAGGACAACGCCCGACGAAATGTGGATCCCAATCGCGATATTCGCGGCCGATTCAGTTTTCGCCATCGTCAGTATCTGCCGGACAACTGGCAATTGTCGGTTGAAACCAGTTATATTTCCGACCGCAATTTTCTTGAGTGGATGTACCGCGATGAATTCTATACCGACAAGGCGCAGGAAACGCTGGTTTATCTCAAGCGTATCTGGGACAATCAGGGGTTTTCGATTCTCGGCAAGGTGCGAATCAATGATTTTGCGCGGGAAACGGAAGAATTGCCGACGATTGAGTATCACCGCCTCGGCCAATCGTTTTGGGACGACCGGTTGACGTTTTACAGCAGCTCGCAGGTCAGTCGTCTGCGCGAGCGATTTGACAAGGATGATCCGAGTCCGGGCAAAGGCGGCTTTTACAGCTATCTTTATACCCGTAACGAAGTGGATTTGCCGTTGACGGTCGGGACGTTCAAAATTGTGCCGTTTGCAGCCGGTTCCTACGGGTTTGAGGACAGGGAAGGCTTTCACACAGACCTGCAGGGCAGGACGCGGGATCGTCAGGACAGTGTGTTCCTCGGCGAAACGGGCGTGCGCGGCTCAACTATGTTCTGGAAGGAAGATCCGTCGGTGCGGTCGGATTTTTGGGATGTGCAGGGGCTGCGTCATATCATCACCCCGTATTTTGAAACAGCGGTCTATCAGCCGAGCGATTCGACGATTGATATGCGCGATTATATCCACGTCGGCGCCGTCCAGCGATGGCAGACGCAGCGCGGCGGCGAACACGACAGACGCTCGGTGGATTGGATGCGGCTGGACCTGAACGGCACGTGGGTCAGGGACGGGGCGGATTCGGCTATCGGTCCGGCGCGGTCTTACGGGCCGGCCTGGTTTGTTTATCATGACCCGTCGATTCCGTTTTTGCGGCGGCGAACCCACGCTTATTACGGCATCGCACGCGACACCTTAAGCGCCGACTACGAATGGCGTATTTCGGATACGTTTACTCTGCTCAGCGACGCCAACTATGATTTACAAAGCGGTCGCCTGCAGCAGATGAATGTCGGCGTCAGCCGCTACGTGCATCCCGACATCAGCTATTATCTGGGCAGCCGCTATCTGCGTCCGCTCCGGGTGAATATTGATACCACCGGCGACGGTCATTTCGATATTCATGAGAGGGGATCGCATTCGGTGGTGGGGGCGATTACATGGCAGTTGACCCCGCGTTATACAGCGACCTTTTCGCAGGAGTACAATTTTGACTTCGGCCACAATGTCCGCAGCGATCTGACGATTGTGCGGCAGTATCACCGCATGTTCTATGCGCTGAGTTTTTCCATTGATGAATCGCTCCGACGCAATATGGTGATGTTTAGCATCTGGCCGCAGGGCGTGGATGAACTGACCATCGGCTCGCGGCGTTATACGGGGCTGACCGGAGCGGTTCGGGAGGAATAAACAGGATTCAAAACTCAATGCAGACGGTTTTCGGCGCTGCAGCATAAGTTGTGAATGTATAATGACGTAACGTATTAATGTTTCTTAAACGTTAGGAGAATGTATGGCTCTGGTAACAACGAAGAAGATGTTCGAAATGGCGTACAAGAACGGCTATGCCGTCGGTGCGTTCAACGTCAACAACATGGAAATCACCCAGGGAATCGTGGACGCTGTTGTCCAGGAACAATCGCCGCTGATTCTTCAGATCAGCAAAGGCGCCCGCCAATACGCCAAAATGAGCTATCTGCGTGCGATCATCGATGTGGCGGTCAAAGAAAACCCCAACATCCCCATTGCGATGCACCTGGATCACGGCGATACGTTTGAGCTGTGCAAGCAGTGCGTCGATGACGGCTTTACGTCCGTGATGATTGACGCCTCGCACGCGCCGTTTGAGGAAAACATCAAGCTGACCAAGCAGGTCGTGGACTATGCGCACGCGCATGGCGTGGTGGTCGAGGCCGAACTGGGACAGCTCGGCGGCATCGAAGAGCACGTCAAGGGCGTCGATGATGTGATGGCTCATCTGACCAACCCCGATCAGGTAGTCGAGTTTGTCGATAAGACGGGAGTCGATTCGCTGGCGGTGGCCATCGGCACCAGCCACGGGGCGTATAAATTCAAGAGCGAGCCGAAACTGGCCTTCGACGTCGTGGAGAAGATTCAGGAAAAACTGCCCGGTTTTCCGCTGGTGATGCACGGCTCCAGCAGCGTGCCGAAGGAATTCAAAGATTTAATCAACAAATACGGCGGCCAGATGCCCGATGCGATGGGTGTGCCCGAAGAGGCGATCAGCAAAGCGGCCAAGATGGCGCTGTGCAAGGTCAATATCGACACCGATTTGCGGATGGCGCTGACGGCCAAGATTCGCGAGGTGTTCTGGACCAAGCCGGCTGAGTTTGATCCGCGCAAGTATCTCGGCCCCGGTCGTGAGGCGATTACCGAAATGGTCAAGCGCAAACTGCATGTGCTGGGCTGCGCCGGAAAGGCCGCCGAGTGTCTCTGAGTTATTCGAGCGGCTTGATGAACAGACAAGCCGCTGTGACGGTATTGATCCTATCGGCGGGGCGGCCCGAAGGGCCGTCCTGTCGTCTTCTGAATTCAGATCGGAGTGATTGTTTTGAATACTGACAGGCACAATCCTGTGATGGGCCGTATCACCCTGTTGCTTATGCTGATGTCGCTGACGCTTTTTGTCGGCTGCAAGCCGGATGAAGGCTTTGATAGTTACGGCGGCGCTTCGTCCGGCGGTAATGAACAGACTGCGGCGCAGACCGAGATGGATGCGACCGTTCTGGCGGCCGTCGAGCGGATACAAAGCGGCGATTTTGACGGAGCAAAGGCCGTTCTGGAAGAAGCCGAGACCGGCGGCCGGAACGCCGAACAGCTCAGGCTTCTGCTGGAATGGCGGGATCGTCTGGAAGCCTATCGACTGACAGAGCGGCAAAAGGCCTGGGATGAACAGATTCAGGAGCTTCGCTCATTAGAAGCCGAGGTTGCCGATCAGCAGATACCGGATGTCAATACCGTCGATAAGGCGATGGTGGCAATCCTGCTGGCGCGCGAGTACGCCGTCGATGAAGAACAAAAAGCCGAGCTGCTGGCAGATCCTTTTGTCCGACGTATGGTCGAGTCGGTCAAGTCGCGCGCCGTCGAGTATGAACAGTCTGGGCAATGGATGGACGCCTACGCGCACGGCTATTACTGGCTGGCCAATCTCTTTGAGGACAATCCGGAATACAAGGAAACCGCCGAGCGCATGACGGAACTGGCGTCGATTGATCTGTCGCTCAGGGACAGCGGCTGCGGTGAAAGCGCGGCTGAACGACACGAAGGCATTCGCCCGGAAATGCTGCTGCGTGCGCTCAATGCACTGGAGACCAATTATGTCAACGGCATCAATTATAAGGCGATGACCGAAAAGGCCCTCGCCCGCTGTGAACTGCTCGGCGAAGTCCTGCTGAACAACAGCGAAGATCTGGCATGGACCGCCGAGCCGCAGGATATTGAAAGCTGGCAGGCCGGCGTGGACGCCATACGAGAGGAAGTCGCTTCAGGCGAGGGCAAAGCGATCCAGGCGGAGCATTTTATACGCATTTTCGATGAAGTTCTGGCGTTGAACGCGGCGACCCTCAAAATTTCGCAGGAAGTCGTTGTTGCGCATTTTTCCGAAGCGGCGCTGGCGGCACTGGATCCGTTTACCACGCTGGTCTGGCCGTGGAACGTTCTGGACTTTGAAAAAAGCATGACCCAGCAGTTTACAGGCATCGGCGTGGAAATTTCCAAACGCGGCGGCGTGCTCAAGATTCTCAGTCTGCTGCCGGATACCCCGGCCTATAAGTCGGGGCTGGACGCCGATGACGAGATTCTGGCGGTCAACGGCGAATCCACCGCCGAGATGACCATTTTCTGTGCGGTCAGCAAGATTACCGGCCCCAAAGGAACAAAGGTCACGCTGACGATTCGTCGTCCTGTGACCGGCCAGACGTGGGATGTCACGATTGTGCGGGACAAAATCGTCGTTCAGCCGCTGCGTGGGTGGCGACGTACGGAAAAAGGCGATTGGGATTATATGATCGACCCGGTCAATCGGGTCGGTTACGTGCGATTGACGGCGTTTACCGAAACCAGCGCGTCGGATTTGAACAAGACCTTGCTGGAGCTTGAAAAACAAGGTCTCAATGGGCTGCTTCTTGATTTGCGATTTAACAGCGGCGGTTATTTGAGCAGCGCCGCCGAGGTGGTGGATTTGTTCGTGCGTGAAGGGGTCATTGTCAAAAGCAACCCCCGGCACGGGCTGGCGACATATGAGATTGCCCGGCGCAGCGGGACGCATCCCGATTATCCGCTGGCGATTCTGATCAACGGCGCCAGTGCCAGTGCGTCGGAAATTGTTGCCGGCGCTCTGCAGGACGCCCAGCATCGGCGAGCGATCCTGGTCGGCGAACGCACTTACGGCAAAGGCAGCGTCCAGATCGTCACGCCCGTTACCGGCGGCGGCTCCCAACTGAAATATACCGTGGCCTATTACCATTTACCCAGCGATCAGCAGGTGAAGAATCGCTACCAGATGGAACGGCTCGGACGCGACGATTGGGGGATTGCCCCGGATATTGAAGTCAAGATGTACAGCAATGAACTGCGCACGATGCTGGATTTGCAGCGGGATAACGACGTGCTGTTCCGCGCTGATCACGACGAGGACGGCGACATGCCCGTGCGGCATTCACTGGAGGTGACGTTGCAGTCCGACCCGCAACTGGCCACGGCGCTGATGGTGGCGCAGGCTCAGCTTCTTGCTCAAGGCAAAGAGGTGGCCGTGAAACCGCCGCAGGAGTTTAAACCCATCGCCGTCCAGCGCGGCGCAGGCGACGGCGAAACGGAAGACAACGAGGTGTTGCTGCCTTTGAATTCCGACTTCTGAGGTGATTTTGCACGAGAGAGTCCGGCTTCTGGGCTTCTGAGAACAGGAAAGGATATATCGGATTGACCGAACAGACATCGCGAAACAAGTTTGAACAACAACGCAGAGAAAAAGTGGACAAGCTGCGGGCGCTGGAGGTGGATCCCTACGGCGATCGTTTTGACGGCGTCGAGCCGACCGCGGCCGTCAAGGCCGGTTACGCCGACGACCGCGAAGACCAACGCGCGCGATGCGCGGGGCGGATTGTGCTGCTGCGCGACATCGGCAAACTGATTTTCATCACGCTGCGGGATTCGAGCGGTACGATTCAACTGGGGCTGAGCAAAAAGCTGCTGGCCGACCGCTGGGATGAGATGAAACTGCTGGATCTGGGGGATGTGGTCGGCGCAGAGGGGGCGCTGGGACGAACCAAAACCGGCGAAATCACCATCTGGGTCGAGTCGCTGACGCTGCTGAGCAAGGCGCTGCTGCCGCCGCCGGAGAAATTTCACGGCCTGGCGGATGTGGATATGCGTTACCGGATGCGGTATGTGGATTTGTGGGCCAATCCGGAGGTGATGGACCGATTCAAGTTGCGCAGCGCGATGACCGCGTCGATTCGTCAGTTTCTGACCGAGAAGGGATTTCTTGAAGTCGAAACGCCGATGATGCAGACTCTGGCCGGCGGGGCGGCGGCGCGTCCGTTTGTTACCCATCACAATACGCTGGATATGGACCTGTATTTGCGAATTGCCCCGGAGCTGTTTCTTAAGCGGCTGCTGGTCGGCGGAATGGAAAAGGTCTTTGAAATTAACCGCAATTTCCGTAACGAAGGTCTCAGTACGCGGCATAACCCTGAATTTACGATGATGGAATTGTATCAGGCCTATGCCGATTACAATGTGATGATGGAATTGACCGAGGAAATGGTCGGGCATCTGATTGAGCGGCACTGCGAGTCATCGACCTTGCCGTTCGGTTCAATGACGATTGACTATACCCGTCCGTGGCGGCGGGCGCGGTATGCGGATTTGCTCAAAGAATACGCCGACTGTGATATGGAGGATATGGCCTCGGTCCGCAGCCGGGCGCGGCAGTTGGGCATTGATGAATCCAACAAAGATGACGCCGTGGTGGTCAATGAGGTGTTCGAGTCCGTGGTCGAACAGCATTTGATCAATCCGACGTTTGTGATGGATTATCCGGCGGCGATCTGTCCTTTGACGCGCCGGAGCAAAAAAGACCCTCGCTTTGCCGAGCGGTTTGAGCTGTTTGTCGGGACGATGGAACTGGCCAACGCCTATACTGAACTGAATGATCCGGATATGCAGGAGGTCAACTTCCGGCGGCAGCTTCGCGGGCTGCCGGACGAGGAATCGATGGCCAAAATGGACGATGATTTTATCACGGCTCTGAAATACGGGATGCCTCCGGCGGGGGGACTGGGCGTCGGCATGGATCGGTTGATGATGCTGCTGACCAACGCGCCGAGCATCCGCGATGTGATTTTGTTCCCGCTGCTCAGACCGTCGTCGGCAAAGCCGGAAAAGGAAATCCTGTAAGGCGGGCCGGATCCGCCCAAAGAGCGCCAAATGAAGCATATCGGATGGATATTATGCCTGAAATATCTCCAGCG
>DSDR01000348.1 GCA_011048645.1 Phycisphaerales bacterium | reverse complement strand
TGATAAAGCGCATCATGGCGGGGTCGTATTGGCGGGCGCGGAGGTGGTATTGGTCGATTTCTTCGTCGTGCCACTGGCCGGTGAATTTCCACGGGTTGGCGACGTTCTCGATGCACTGGCCGTCGTAGAAACTCCCGAACGGCGTGTAGGTGTAGCTGTTGGCCGCACGGACGGCCCACGTCTGGGTTTGCTCGTCATACTCCGGCACGACCACCAGCCGCACACTGCCCAGCCGATCATGAACGTAATACGACACATCATAGAAATTCGGATCAACCGGCTCGTGATGCCGCTGACACAACACCTGCGCATCGGCGTAAACGTATGAGGTTATCAAAGAGCCGCTTGCGGTATCCACCTGCCCCAATACTACCGGAAGTTGACTATTGATGTCAACTAAAAAATTTTGCTCACTCACAATCGCTGGATTTTGCGGATCGGAAATATCCTCCACCTTCTTATAAACCCGATTGCCCCCTAACCGCGTCCGGAGCGTCGGAATCGTTCCCGGCCCAACAGGACGGCTTGTCGGGCAATGCTCTTGCAAATCCGGCCGAAGGTAAACCGCAGCGGTACCTGCCGGGCGGGTTTGAAATCCGGACACAGCGGCACTGTCCACGGGTCGCCGACACATTCGATGGCATTTTCATTATGGCAGCCGATGCCCATTTGCGCCGCCGTCTGAAGGATGGGCAAGGCGTTCGGATCAAAACCGACCAATCGACAGCAGATTCGCTCGCAGGCCGCGGCATCCGTTCCGGCCACCAGCACACCCAGCGGGCGGGCCGTGCCGCTGATGGGACCTTGTCCTTCCATGGCGACAATGCCATCGATCAAATTAACCGCAGGCGCAAGCCGGCAATAGACCCCTACCAGCATTCGGCAAAATGACGCATACGACCGCCCTTTGGCAAAATGCCAGAAGGCCTTTTCCTTTCCGGCCACGCAGCCGTACATATTTTTGAACGCAAAGGTCGCTCCAAGCTGCTGATGGGCCTTGAGCTTCGGCAGATTGATGATTGCATCGACCTCCAGGGCCGCCCGGCTGACGCCGATGGATGTCCCTTCGATGTTCAGCCGCACGGGGCGATTCAACGGGGTAATTTCCGCGCCCAGATATTCAAGCCGTTTGAGCACGCCCAGGGCCGATAAACACGATTGGACAGACCCCCAGGCCGGCGAATCCCCGATAACCGGAATCGCATCCGCCTGCCGTACCCATTCGGCCGCGGCACAAATGATTTCCGGGTGGGTCTGGGCTGGAATGTCCGCACCGACCGGCACAATGAGATTGGGTTTGATCAGGACACGCCAGCCGGGACGAATAAATCGCTCCGCACCGCCCAGCAAAGCCAGCGAACGCTGCACCGCCTCCTGAACCGCCGACGGGGCATACGTTGGACATCGCACCACCGCAACCGTTGCCTGTGTTGGGGTCATCCCGTTTCCGCATCAACACACAAAATAATATAAATCCGAAATTTGTCGGGTTCCTCCGGCGACACAAAAAGAAGCCGTTCAATATCCGTAAATTCATCAATGGAATTATGACGAGGCCCCAATGCAATAAAATCCCCCATACGCAACAGTGCGCCAAACCGCCCTGCTTCAAATCGGCGAGTCATTTTTAGAGATAAATCATCCAGTTTCGACCACTGCTCGACTGCCCAGGGAGTAAATACCGGTTCGAACATCGCGGCAATCCGACCCGACACCGCCGAGTCCCGACGGGCTGACAGCGACCAGCTCAGCCGACCGTTCGAAAGCACGGTCTTCGTTTCCGAACCATCAGCCTCAAAAGAGGTTACCTCCTGCGACTCAAGTACAGAAACAGCGCCAAAGGACAGTTCATATCCGGGATTCATCGCCAAACGTCCCTGCTCCCGTTGCCGAATGCCCGGACGGCGAAAACATTCAACCAACGGGTGAATCTGAAGGCCGACACCCATTGAGGCAAACAACCCGTTTTTTTCAAACGCCTCTTCGGACCTGAAACGAATCGGTTGAACAGCCAAATCATCCAGACAACCCCGTACCACCTTAGCCCCTTTTTCATCGACAAGGTAAGTCGTCATTAGAAATGAAATCACCGGCAACGATTCTTGGCCGATTGTGGGCATAATATCGGCAACCCGAATCCCTTCGAGAGCGACCGGCGATGCGGGGGGCTGCTCTTGGACACACCCGCTTATCGCGATGATCCCGCCGATCAAAATCGAAATGTAAAGCCGACTTGGTTTCATGGTGTTTGGAATTCTAAAACCTGCAACATAATTGTCAATAGCCCAGCAGGCAATAAAAAAAACCGGCCTTTAGACCGGTTTTAACCTTGACTCCTGATTATTGATCTCTGCGGTTACAGAGTGCAAAACGACGGCGGTTTAGAAACTAAATCGCGGCGATTCGCAGAATTCAAGGGCAATCTGTTTGCCGTTGTTCAGACCGGCATCCCGGTCATCAATCCGCACCACACGCGCATAACTCGAAAATCGCCCGACCTGCTCCAGCAAGCCCTCGCCTCCCGGCGCGGCCATTTCGACGCTGACCAGTTCGCCGTCCCGTAAGGTCGAGCCCTGCATCCTGACCAACACGCCGCAGGGACTAATGTTGACGGTGTTGCCGCTTAACAGCCGTCCGTCCTGAGCGGCCACCTTTTGACAATAGACCGGTAACTGTAACGGTTTTCGCAGATTTCGCCGGCGTTCATGCTGTGCGGAAGTTTTCTCCGTTCGAAAGGGATTCGCAGAAACCTCGGCGAAGTGGTTTGCATTTTTCATACCGACACCTTCATCCTTTCATCCTTGAGGTTAATGGTACTTATATAAAGTCCGTCCAAAACCGGACTTAAAATCCCTTTCGAACAGGCAATCTGTTTTCCTTATTATCGACAGAACAGTTGCTAATGTTGATACAAATCACCGCTTTTTAATATATTTTTTTGGGTCTTTCTGATTATACAATCTGTTTTCATTTCAGACACGGAAATTTGTCGAATCTTTACGTTTTTTTGCAATTTTTGATCCCATTTTCAGGAGTTCGTTCACCAGAGATGATGAAAAAACTCAACTTGCTTGTTGACTTTTTTCTTCAATCTTGATATAAGTAGCATTATGAGCAGCAAGGGATCCATATTAACGGTTGATGATGACGCCGTCATTTTAGGTTCGCTGTGTGATCTTCTCAGGCGGAAAGGCTACGCCGTAACGGCTATGCACTCGGCGGCAATGGCCAAAAAGGCACTCGGTCAACAGCGGTTTTCGGTCGTATTGACGGATGTGAATCTCCAGGACGGCAACGGGTTTGAATTGCTCGATTATGTGCGGGCACATTATCCCCAAACGACGGTCATATTGACGACCCATCACGGCACGATTCAAAGCGCCGTCGAGGCGATCAAAAAAGGGGCTTACGATTATCTGACCAAACCGACGGTCGATGATGATTTGCTGTTGACGATTGAGCGGGCGTGCCGTCAGCAGGCGATGATGGACGAAAACCGACAGCTTCGTCGGCAACTTGAGCATAGATACAGTCTGGACAACGTCATCAGCCAGGACTACAAGATGGCTCGCGTCTTTGAGCTGATTGAGGCGGTAGCTGACAGCAAGACGACGATCTTGATGACCGGTCCGAGCGGTACGGGAAAAAGTATGCTGGCTCGGGCGATTCATTACCGTTCGTCGCGGCGGAACGGGCCTTTTGTTGAGGTCAGCTGCGGTGCGCTGCCGGAGTCGCTGCTTGAAAGCGAACTGTTCGGACACGTCAAAGGCGCCTTTACCGGGGCCGTGCGGGACAAGGAAGGCAAATTTCTGGCGGCCAATAAGGGAACGCTGTTTTTGGATGAAATTTCGACGGCCTCGCCGGCGATGCAGGTCAAGCTGCTGCGAGCGATTCAGGAAAAACAATTCGAGCCGGTCGGCAGCAACAAGACCGTCAGCGTCGATGTGCGTGTGATTCTGGCAACCAACGTAGATCTGGCTGAGATGGTGCGCAAGGGGCAGTTTCGCGAAGATTTGTATTATCGTATCAACGTCGTCGGATTGGTGCTGCCGCCGCTGGCGGAACGGACCGGGGATGTGCCATTGCTGGCCGAGCGTTTTCTGGCGTATTACGGCGCCCTGCATGGACGCATCAAAAGCGGGTTTACCGACAAGGCGATGGCGTGTCTTCAGAAGTATCCCTGGCCGGGCAACGTGCGCGAGCTGGAAAACGTCGTCGAGCGAACCGTGCTGCTGGGCAAAGGGCCGCTTGTTGACGTACAGGATTTGCCGTCGGTGATTCGGGAACGGGCCGAAACCGGCGATCTGCGGCACTACCGCGGCCAAAGCCTCAAGAAAGCCCTTGAAGGCCCGGAACGCGCCATCCTGCGGGCGGCCCTGGAGGCCAACGCCTGGAATCGGCAGGAAACCGCCAAGGCACTGGACATCAACCGCACGACGCTCTACAAAAAAATGAAGCGTTACGGCCTGGAAAAGGAGGCCGCACGTCTGGGGCTGTAAACCTTATTTCTTTGTCGGCGGCACGTGCAGACTGAGGCCGAAGGCGTCTTCCCACGCTTCTTTGAGCACTTCCGAGACGGTCGGATGGGCAAAGCAGACCTCTTCAATTTTTTCGGTACTGCCGATTAAAGCACGTCCGGCGGCAACCAGTTCCGTAACGCTTGCACCGACCATGGTAACGCCGAGGATTTTATCGTCGGTTTTATTGCGAAGGACGCGGATTTCGCCGACGCCTTCATTATGGGCAACGCTTCGTCCGTTCGAGCGGAACGGCGCCTTGCCAACGACTACCTCAAGACCTTGTTCGGCACATTTGCGCTCATTCAAACCCACCGAGGCGACTTCCGGAAAGGAATAAACCGCACGGGGAATAAGGTTGTAATCGCCCATCTGGGCAGGATGTCCGGTTGCGTTGTCTGAAGCGACTTCGGCCTCCTGGAATGCGCCGTGGGCCAGATAGGTCGTACCCACCGCATCACCGACCGCATAAACGTCGGGCACGCTGGTTTGCATTTGTTTATCGACGGCTATTGCCGGACCGTTCATTTTGAGGCCGAGATTCTCAACCGTTTCTTTGTCGCAGCAGGCCCGCCGCCCCACCGCAACCAGCGCCTTTTCGGCAGGAATCGATTGTCCGTCCTCAAGCTGTACAGTTGCTCCGTCAGAAGCCGTCTGAACGGCGGTCACTTTGCAGTTGACCATAGAGTTAATGCCCAGCTTTTTGAATTCTTTCATTAGAAGACTGCCGACCCAGGCATCTTCGTTCGGCAGGAGCTGAGAAAGGGCTTCGACAATAGTGACCTTGCAACCGACGGCGGCATAAATGCAGGCCATTTCGCAACCGATGACGCCGCCGCCGATAATCACCATCGAATCGGGAATCTGCGGCAGACTCAAGGCTTCGGTGCTGCTGATGATGGTTTTGTAATCAAACGGAAAGGCCGGGATGTTAATCGGTTCCGAACCGGTGGCCAGGATGATGGTCTTGCATTCAAGCTGAGCTGAATCCTGGCCGCTGACGGAGACCTTGCCCGGTGCGGCGACCACACCGGCGCCGTTGTAAATCTTGATGCCGTTGCTTTGAATCAGGCCGGTCACCCCTTTGGTAAAACCGGCAACGATGGCCTCCTTGCGGGCGATCATCTTGGGCCAGTTGGGGTTGACCTCGCCCTGAATGTCCAGCCCCATCAGATTGGCATGTTTGGCCTGCGTGAGAAAATGCACCGAGGCCAGCAGTGCTTTTGAGGGAATACACCCGACATTCAGACAGGTACCTCCCATAGCCTTCTTTTCAACTAACGCGACCGATGCGCCCTTTTGCGCACAGCGAATCGCCGAGGCGTATCCGCCCGGCCCGCCGCCGATGACGACCACATCAAACGTTTCCGACATCGTACTTCTCCTGAATGTGATTATCGTCTCTTATCCAATAAAACCGCATTATAATCTCAAAAGCACAAAAAACCAAACCCAAAAGCCGCAAAACATACCCAATCAAACGCAATCGAACAAGCGGCAAAACTGCACAAGACACAAGGTTTCTTGACAATCCCCTTGTACAGCCGGTAGAGTATCGCATCTATGATTCGGATTCGAGACATCTGTTTGCCCTTTGACCATAAGCCGGAGGCCCTGGCCGAGGCGGCTGCACACAAATTGGGTGTATCCCCGGCTGATTTGAACACAATCATCCTGGTTCGCAAATCCATTGACGCCCGCAAAAAACACCGGATTTTAGCGGTTTATTGTGTGGATGCAGAGGTTTCAAACGAGGCGGACGTATTGAGTCGGCGCCGAAACGATGCCCGTATGATGCCGGCGCCTCCGGCTGCCTGCGTTCAACCCATCCGGCGGCGCGCAGACGGCAGACCGCCGGTGGTCGTCGGCAGCGGGCCGTGCGGATTGTTTGCCGCACTTCTGTTGGCACAGGCCGACGCCAAGCCCGTTCTGATCGAACGCGGCAAGGACGTCAAAGCGCGGATTCGCGACGTGCAGACCTTCTGGCGGGACGGCATTCTCAACCCTGAATCGAATGTGCCGTTCGGCGAAGGCGGCGCGGGGACGTTTTCCGACGGTAAGCTGACGACACAAATCAAGGACAAGCAGAACCGCGTAGGAATGATTCTGAATGAGCTGGTCGCTGCGGGCACACCTGAAGAGATTCTATACGAGGCACGGCCGCATATCGGCAGCGACCATCTTGTTAAGGTGGTGCAGAATCTCCGCAGCAAAATCCTGTCGCTCGGCGGCAAGGTGCGTTTTGAGACCAAAC
>DSDR01000010.1 GCA_011048645.1 Phycisphaerales bacterium | reverse complement strand
GCGAAGCGGTTGAACTGCTGAATCCTGATTTTGCGACCGTTTCAAAATCCACCGCCGGCGATGCGTCGCATGAACAACTGGCCGAGTTCGAGCCGCAACATAATTCAATACCGATTGAAACGCCGAGGTTCAGTTCCGATACGCCGCAGGGGTATTATCGTCAACTGGCCGCCTATACGGCCAAGGCAGCCGAAACATCACGGATCGTGGTGTTCGCTGCAGAACATGTCCGCGATCTGCCGGTGACCACCTTTGTCAACACCGCCATTGAACTGGCCCAGCAGGGCCAAAAGCTGCTGCTGGTCGATGCCGACCAACAGCGACACGCCCTGGCTCAGGTTTTTGACGTCCCGCCCGAACAATTAGAGAAGGCCGTGCAAGCGACGGCCTTTGAGGGGCTGGATATATTCGGATTGTACGGCCGGCCGCAGGGGATGCAGTCTATGATCACAACCGCGGTCGAGAAATACGTGTGCCTTCTGATTTACGCTCCGAGCGCGTCGATTCGGGACAGCCTGGCTGCCGCGATCGGACCATTCGAACCGACGGTTTTCGTGTTCGGTTTTGACGATAACGCACCCTCCGTCGGAAGCGGATTGGGGACATTGGGCTTTTGCCGACGGATGATCGCCGTACCGCCGCCGATTCAGACATAATATCCTTGACGTTCGATTATTTCCTGCGTATGCTGTGGGGCTGATTCAATGTGCGTTACCATCCACTGTGCAAGGCTCTTAAATGGCTAACAAGATGAGAAAAATCCTGTTTGTATTGTTTACCGTCGGTGCGACGTTTCTGCTGTCGTGTGCCTCTGCCCCGGAGCCGGAGCAGCCGCCGGCGATATCGCCGGACAGTACCATTGAAGATGTCGCTCGGGTGGTTGAGTCGCCGGCTGTTGCGGTCCGCGGTTTCGGAATTGTAGCGGGTCTGTTTGGAACCGGTTCGTCTGAATGTCCGCCCGCCTTGCGGCAGGAACTGGAAAAATATATCTGGCAACGACTTCCTGAGGCCGACATCCTCAATCCGCGGCATTTTATTGAAAGCAGCGATACCGCGGTTGTGGAAGTGCTGGGCGTCATCCCGCCGATGGCCAAGGCCGGACAAAGTTTTGATGTGCTTGTCCGTCCGTTATCCAGTACCCAGACCACTTCGCTGAAAGGCGGACATCTTTATACCACGGATCTGAAAGAATTGAGCCGAATCACCCAATTTAACCAGTACGCCAAAACCATTGCGCGGGCGCAGGGGCCGATTTTTTCTATTCCCGGCGGACCGCAGGACGATGTGCAGTCGTGGTATGTACTCAGCGGCGGCTATACCCTGACCAGTACCCAGGTCTCGCTGCTTTTGAATCAGCCCGATTTTGTGGTTGCCGGGGCCATTCGCAATCGCATCAATGAGCGTTTCGGTCCAAGGATCGCCAATGCCGTCTCTCCGGGCGAAATCCTGTTGACCATTCCAGCTAAGTATCACTATGAAAAAGAACGGTTTTTGATAATGATTCGTCGGCTCCATCTGACCAACCAGCCCGCCCTTCAGGAGCGTCGGATTGACGAGCTGATCGAACAGCTTAAAACGGGGCCGGACAAATTGTCCGCAGAAGCGGCGCTGGAAGCCATCGGTAAACCGGTACTGGATGAATTGGCCGCTCTTCTAAGATCGGAGGACGACATGGCCGTGCGTTTCCATGCCGCCCGCTGTATGAGCAATATCGGTGACGCACGTGTTTTGCCGATCCTGCGAGAATTTGTATTTGATCCGCAATCGCCTTATCGCGCAGAGGCCCTGCGAGTTATCGGGCGTAATATCCGACTCAATGACGCCGAGCCGATTTTGCTCCGCGCGCTGGCTCAGGACGATATGGTACTTCGCGTCGCCGCCTACGAAGCGGCCTTGGCCGCCAAAAGTCCGATTATTACCCGAATTCCGGTGGCGAGTAACTTTTTCATTGACCGCATCAGTTGCGGCGGTCCCAAAGTCATCTATGCCAGGCAACAGAGTGAACCGGGCATCGCCGTTTTCGGCTCGCCGATTCGATGCAGCGAAAACATTTTTCTCCGGTCGGACGACGGGCAGGTCACGCTCAATGCCCGACCGGGCGACCGGTTCATCGCCGTATCGCGAACCCATCCCAATCGGCCGCGCGTCGTCGGGCCGTTGTCAGCCGGGTTCGAGGTCTCGCAATTGGTTCGCGCTTTGGGCGAATCCCCGGAACAAAAACAGGGCACGACCACCCTGCCTGGACTTGCGTTATCTTATACCCAGATTATCGAGATTCTTGAGAAAATGTGTGCCGCCAATCATATTCCCGCCCGATTTGAGAAAGGTCCCATGACCACGGTGGGGGAGATGTTTGAAAATTTGTGATTTTTACTGCATTTTTCGAAACCCGCGTACAGAAAAAACGCTCCATAGACCGATAATAATAAAAACAGATAACCTTTGTGTTCGTTTCATTGTTTATGACGATCAGCAGAATAACAGCCGGGCTTTTTGAGGATGATGGATGAAACTTGAGAAAATCGTAATCAATGGCTTCAAAAGTTTTGCCGACAAAACGGACTTGAAAATAAGCCATCCGATCACGGCCATTGTGGGGCCGAACGGATGCGGAAAAAGCAACGTTGTGGACGCCATCAAGTGGGTTCTGGGTAACCAAAGTCCAAAAAGTCTGCGCAGCGATGCAATGGCGGATGTCATCTTCAGCGGCTCAGGCAGCCGAAAGCCCTGCGGGATGGCCGAGGTCAGCCTGCATTTTTCAGACGTCCGGGGGCTGGGACTGGAACAAGACGACCTGCAAATTACGCGACGGCTGTTTCGCAGCGGCGAAAGTGAGTATCAGATCAACGGCAAAAGCTGCCGACTGCGCGACATCCGCGAGCTGTTTATGGACACGGGCATCGGCGTCAGCGCGTATTCCATCATCGAACAGGGACAGATTGATCAATTGCTCAAGGCCTCCACCTCGGATCGCCGTGTTATTTTTGAAGAGGCCGCGGGCATTAGCAAATACAAGGCTCACAAAAAAGAGGCCCTGCGCAAACTCGAACGCACCGAGCAGAATCTGCTGCGTTTGGCCGACATCGTCAATGAGGTGCAAAAACAGCTTCGCAGCATCAAGCTGCAGGCCGGTAAGGCCCGCAACTATCTCGAATACAGCCAGCGGCTCAAAGAACTGCGCGTGAACTATTCACTGGCGGAATATCACAAGATTATCACAAACCGAAAAGAGCGGCAAGCCGCCCTTTCGCAGTGGCAGGATCGATTCAGCACGACCGCGGCCGATGTGTCTCGCTGCGATACGCAATTGAGCCGGTTGACGGGCGACATTATGGAAACGGAAAGCCAAATCAACCGATGGGACAGCACCTTGATCGCAGCGCGCAGCCGCATTGAACAGCAGCTTGAACGCATCGGCTTTCTGAAAAGTCGGATTGCCGAACTGGCCGAACGCAAAAAGAACGCCGCCGCTCAGATTCAGAAGTTGACCGCCCAGACCCGACAATTGTCCGCGGAGATGGGGCAATGTCAAAGTGATCTTAAAGCCAATCAGCGGCAGCTTGAGGAAAAAACAGCCGAACTGGAGCGCGCGCAGGCGGCCATTTCAGAGATCAACACACGCTGCGCCGAGCTGCAGGCGGAGCTGGAAGATGAAAAATCCGGAATTATCGATACTGTACGTCGAACCGCTCAGCTTCACAACGAAATTCAGAGCCTGAGCACTTATCGCAACAACTTGTCCGGCCAGAAAGTGCGGCTCAGCGGCAAGGCCTCACAAACCGAGCAGCAGCTTTCCGGCTGGCTGACGGAAAAAGCCCAGTACCAGGCCCGACTGGAAGACATTCGTTCGGTGCTCTCGGAACTGCAAAGCAATCTGGACGCCAAACGGGCCGAGATGGACGCCATCGGCGACCGACGCGGACAAGTGGCCGACACAATGGCCGCGACGAAAGAACAGCGCAGCGCTGTTCTGAGCGAACTGAATGTGCTGCGGGATATGGAAGCCCGCCGGGAGGGGCTGAGTCAGTCGCTTAAGGACATCCTGACCGCGCGCGACGGGGGGCGAGATTATATCGAGGGGATCGTCGCCGATGCCATCCTTGCTCATACCGATTATGCCCAGGCAATTGAGGCGTCTCTTGAGGGCTGCGCCGACGCCCTGCTGGTCAACAGCACCGGCGCCTTTTTACAGGATGCCGCTCTGCAATCCATGCCGGACAGTCGGATTCGTGCGGTCTGTCTGGACAAGCTGCCGCCGTTTGCCGACACCGCCGATCTGTCGGATTGTCCCGGCGTGCTGGGACGGCTAATCCAGTTTGTTCGTTTCGAGAGCCGTTTTGCACCGCTGGTCTGGCGCCTGCTGGGCAAAACGCTGCTGGTCCAGTCGCTGGATACGGCAATGGAGCTGGCCGGTCGGCTGGGGCCGGATTATCGCTTCGTGACGCCGGACGGGCAGGTCTTCGGCGGCGGTTACGCCTTGACCGTCGGCCCGGTCGGAAAAAAAGCCGGCCTGATTTCACGAAAGAGCCGTATCTTGCAGCTTGAGGAAGAACTGGATGAGCTGAATCGCCGCCTGACGGAGTATGAATCCGTGCTTGAAGAAACCGACCATAAAAACGAACATCTGGCCGGATTGTGCAAGGAACTGCGCACCAGCATTTATGAAGCCAACACCGAAAAAGTCGATGCCGAATCGCAACTGCGAATGCTGGAAGCGAATATCAAACGGCTGACAGACGAGCAGCCGATTATCGCCGATGAGATTCGGATGCTTGAAGAGGAAATCCAGCAATCCGTTCAGAAAGAACATCTTTCAAAACGCAAACTGGAAGAACTCGAAGAGATCAATCAACGGCGCAACGAGCATATCGAATCGCTGCAGGCCCGCTTTGACGAACAACGCCGCATCCAGCAAAGCCGCAACGCCGAACTGACGGAAATACGCATTCAACTGGGTCAAATTCAGGAACAGCAGCGCTCCATTCGGCAGCGCATGGGGACAATTCAAAGTCAGCTTCAGCACAGCCGGATGGCGATTGAATCGGCTCGCACCGAGGCGCTGAGCTGCGATGATCAGATCGTGCAGACCGAACGGACCATTCTGGGGACGGAGGCGTCGGTGTCGGACCTGTTTGCCGAAAAAGAACAAGCCCAAAAGCACAGCAAAGAACTCCACCGGCAGGTCGAGATGCGGACGGCCGAACGCAGGCACACCGAAGTGCAATTGCGTCAGCATCGTGAAGAACAGACAAAGGTGGAGGAACAAATTCACACACTTGAACTGGAGTTGAGCCAGCTTCACGTCAAGGATGAAGACCTGACCCAGCGTGTGCGCGAAGAACTGCAGATTGACTTGACCGCGGCGTATGAATCGTTCCGCGATGAGGATATGGATTGGGAGCTTGTGCGGGAAGAGATCGCCGAACTGCGGGGCAAGATCGAACGGCTGGGCAATGTCAATGTTGACGCCATCGAACAGCAGGACGAGCTGGAACAGCGGTTTGAGTTTTTGACAACGCAGGTGGAAGACCTGAATCAGAGCAAGTCGCAACTGGAACAGCTAATCGCCCGGATCAACAAAGAGAGCAGAGAAAAATTCGAGACGACTTTTCAACAGGTGCGGATGAACTTTCAACAGGTCTTTCGCAAACTGTTCGGCGGCGGCAGGGCCGACATCATCCTGGAAACCCCCGAAGACATCCTCGAAAGCGGCATCGAAATCATTGCCCGTCCGCCCGGCAAGGAAACCCGCACCATCAGCCTGCTCAGCGGCGGCGAAAAGACCATGACCGCCATTGCCCTGCTGTTTTCGGTCTTTCGGACCAAACCGTCGCCGTTCTGCGTGCTGGACGAGGTGGATGCGGCCCTGGATGAGGCCAATAATGAACGCTTCAATCTGATCGTTCAGGAATTCAAGGAACAATCGCAGTTTGTGATCATTACGCACTCCAAACGCACAATGAGCATCGCCGATATCCTGTATGGCATCACAATGCAGACCCAGGGTGTCAGCAAGAAAATCAGCGTCCAGTTTGAAGGCTCACGTGAGGAGTCGGAAACGGCGGTTGCGTAACACCACCGGTCGGTTCGGTTCAACGCCGAACGATAAAACTCAAAAAAAACGAAACCCTTGTTTTCAAATGACGTAGTACCAATGACCTATGCGAATTAAGGATATATTTATCATTGTGTTGTGTGGGGTTCTCGGCGCGGCGTTTTTGATCGGCGCGGCGATGCAGCTTGACGACATTCGCAGCGCCCGTGAGGAGATGGGACTGGTGGCCACGGCGGCGCTGGAAAACGCGCCGCCGTCGCTGGCGTTTGCCACCGTTGCGCTGGGGGCGTTTCGCGGGTTGCTGGTCAATATTCTCTGGATTCGCGCGGACAATCTCAAGCAGGAAGGCAAATTCTTTGACGCCAAACAGTTGGCCGAGTGGATCACCACCCTGCAGCCGCGTTTTGCGGCGGTGTGGGATTTTCACGCCTGGAATATGGCGTATAACATCTCCGTGGCCATTCCCAACACGCAGCCGGAAGAGCGATGGCGATGGGTTCGCAACGGCTATGAACTGCTGCGCGACCGCGCAATCCCGCTGAACCCAAACAGCATTCTGCTGTATCGCTCGCTGGCGTGGATTTTTCAGCATAAAATCGGCGACATCGCCGACGATTGCCATCGCTACTACAAAAAAGAACTGGCGCTTTCGATGCGTGCGGTGCTGGGTGAGCGTCCGGACAGCGCCTTGTTCGAGAAACTGGCGGCGACTCCGCAAACCCTGGAGGGTATTCTGGCCGATCCAAAAGTCAGGGAGTTTGTTGAAGCGCTTCGTCAGGTCGATTCGGCATTTGAAAATCG
>DSDR01000336.1 GCA_011048645.1 Phycisphaerales bacterium | reverse complement strand
GGATCTTTGTCAAACGTCTCGCCCGGAACAACGCGGCAGACCCGGCACGACGCCTTATCCGCCGCAAACACGCCATACGGTTGACGGCGTTACAGTCAGTGTACAGGAGATGCCCGACAGTCCTGAATATGATACGCAGGGGCGCGGTCCCGGTCAGTCGGCAACCGGCTGGAAGGTCGTCAACGGCAGCGACGGAACCTATTATGTCTATATCAGTCGGACGCATTCCTGGCCCGGCACAACGGCGAAACAGCAGGCCGCCGACAATGTCAATCGAGCGGCGGCAAGGGGGTTGAGACAGTTCATTCAGACCCACCGTCAGTGGTGGCACGACTATTATCAAAAGAGCTTTTTATCGATACCGAGCTGTCGTTTGGAAAGTTTTTACTGGATTCAGATGTATAAAATGGCCTCGGCGACGCGGGCCGACCGACCGATTATTGATTTGGCCGGGCCGTGGTATTTACGCGGCACGCCGTGGCCGGGCATCTGGTGGAACTTGAACATTCAGGCCACGTATGCGCCGTTTTATGCGGCCAATCATAACGATGCGGCCGATTCGCTGATCAATTGGATGATCAAATACAAAGACAACCTTGAATCCAACGCCGGCGGCAACGGGCGCTACGCGATTGGTCGATCAGCGCCGATTACGCTCGAACGCCGTTGTCCGACATCGGGTTATGAGTTCGGAAATCTGGGCTATGCGCTGCACAATGTGTGGCAGCAGTATCGCTGTACAATGGATGATGAACTGCTGAAGAACAAGCTGTATCCGCTGATGCGGGGACATTATCGATTTGCGATGGATTATTATGTCGAAAAGATGGATGACGGTACATATCATCTCAAGCCGAGTGGTTCGCCGGAATATACGCGAGACGGGTATCCGCCGCCGCGAAACTGCAACTATAATCTGTCGATTTTGAAGTGGATGATGGGAGCGATGGTCTATGCCGATAGTCGTCTGAATCTGAACGACCCGATCATTTCGGAAGTCAAGACCGTTCTGGACAATCTGGTCGAGTATCCGGTTCATCCTGAGGAGGGCTTTATGGTCGGTCAGGATCAGCCGTTTGCCTATTCGCATCGGCATTGGTCGCATCTGTTTATGATTTATCCGTTTTATGAATATACATACGATAATCCGGCCCAGGGCGCGTTGATTGATAAGTCGCTTGAGCATTGGTTGTCCTATTCGCAGGCTTTTCGCGGCTATTCGTGGCTGGCGGCGGCCTCGATGGCGGCGATGAAGGGGCAAGGAGATGCGGCTCTGGATTATATTTTCCGTTCGCTGGATCATCCGCGGTATCCGGCGCAGCCCAATACATTCTACATCGAAGCCGGGCCGGTGATAGAAACGCCTCTGATGGCTGCACGGACGATTCAGGATTTGATATTGACCAGTTACAACGATGTCATTCGGGTATTTCCGGCGGTTCCTGCGGCGTGGAGAGACGCAGCGTTTCATCACTTCCGGGCGGAGGGGGCCTTTTTAGTCAGCGCCAAACGTGAAAATGGCAAAACCGTGTTCATTCGCATCGAAAGCCTGGCCGGGGAACCGTGCCGTGTTCAAACCGGTATGACCGGTTCGATCAAAGTGCACGGCGAACGAGAATTTAAGTTGAAAAATGTCGGAAATGGGGTCGTAGAGGTTGATCTTCGCAAGAGTGAGGCGGTTATTCTTTATTCGGACGATCTGCCCGAGCGAAGGCTTCAGCCTGTGAATGTGTTCGATGCTGATAATTATTGGGGAACGATTACCGACGGCCGTAAACCGGAGATACTCAAGATTGGTCCGGCACAGAACTGAAAAACGATATATTGTTTTCGATTTATGGATATTTTTTTGTGAGATTGCTGAATCTGTGAAGATTTTCGGGATTGTCCATACGATGTTGCGGCGTTCGGGAAATAATATTAAGAAGGCCATCTACATAAACCGCGGCGGCGGCTGACGAGGCGCAAATGAATGAATTTCAAAATACAGAGGAAATGACTCTTCATTGGACACGTTGTCAGTCTGTTGTGTCCGCTTATATTTCTTCTGCGATTCCCAACTTTGAGGACGCCAATGATGTTCTCCAAAGTGTCGCGTTGACCATTGTTCGTGCGTATGACAAATATGACAGGCAATCGTCTTTCACGGCGTGGGCGATTGGAATTGCACGCAACGAAATACTTCACTATTACCGCAAAGTCGGGCGCGACCGGCATGTTTTCGATGACGATTTGGTTCAGCAGATTGCTCAGGTTTATCAGGAAAACGAAAACGAATTTTCCGAGCTTAAAAAAGCGCTGGAACAGTGTTTGTCAAAGCTTCAGGGACGATGGAAAGAAATCATTCAGTTACGATATTTGCGCGGTATGGATGCTCGCCGCATTGGTCAGAGTTTCGGGATTTCTCAGAATGCGGTGTTTGCTCTGCTGCATCGAATCCGGCAGTCGCTTCGTGAGTGTATTCAGCGGACCGTGAAATATGACTAATAACGACAAGACAAGTCCGGAGCAGTTGTTTACGATTTATTTTGACGGCAGTCTTTCTTCGGCCCAGCGTCAGCAGTTGGTCAAATGGCTCAAAGCGGACAAGTCACATATCAAACAGTTTGTTTATGCGTCTTATATCCACCGGGGGATGTACGATATCCTCTACGGTCAAGACACCCATAAAATCATCAGCCGAGGCGTTGATTCGGAGGGGGTGTGTGCGGATGATTTCTGGGAAGCGTTGCTGGAGGAAGAAAAAAATGCGCCCCCGGTTGAGCTTGAGCAATCCGATGGAATTAAGCCTGATGTGATTGTGCCCGACCGTAGTCAGATTCAGGCGACGCGCGGGCACATTAACCGATTTGCCTGGGGCACGGCGTTTGCGTCCCTGGCGGCATTTTTTTTCCTGCTGGCGTATGTCCATCTCAATCCGAGACCGGTTTCCGAGCCGGTGGCGGTGGTCAGCGATGTCATCAAAGTTCAGTCTCATGGCTGGGATCCGGCCCTTCGTCCGGGGTTGCGGTTGTTGACGCGGGACGGAGTGTATCGCGTGGGTCAGGGATTTGCCAAAATTCAACTTGACAACGGGGTCCATGCGGTGATTGAAGGTCCCGGTGAATTTGAATTAATCAGTTATGATGAAATCGCACTTCACTCCGGTCGGCTCTTCGCCTCTGTGCCGCGTCGGTCGGTGGGGTTTATCGTCAGTACCTCCAATGCCAAAGTCATTGATCTGGGGACTGAGTTCGGCGTGTATGCAGACGGATACGGCGACACCGAGATCCATGTGCTGGATGGACGAGTGTCTCTGGTCTCAGGGAGGCGGGCCGACGTTCGACATTCACAGGTGGTTTCTGAATCTCAGGCATGTCGGGTCAGGGGCGATTCCGAGACCATTGAGCCGATTGACTTTCATCCCACCGCATTTGCTCGGGACATCAATTCAAAAACGCGGTTTATTTGGCGAGGTCAGCCGCTGGATCTGGCGGATATAGCGGGAGGGGGTAACGGATTGGGAACCGGTCGATTGAATGTATGTATTGATGTGGCCACCGGCAGGCTCAGAGAAGATATCCCGCGAGCTCGTATTCAGTTGGAAAAGCCCTTTGTGGCGACGGAGCAGTTGTCTTTTGTGGACGGACTATTTATTCCGGACGGACGAAACGGGCCGATTGAGGTGACCTCCGAGGGACATCTTTATGAGGCGCCTGCGACGCTGGGAGAAACGTATTACGGCGTCTTCAACGGCTCTGTACTGCCGCTGCGAACGGGCGACAATTATGTGGATCATCCCGTTCAGTTCAGAGGGACCGTTTACGGGACTTCCGAACAGCCGGCGCTGATGCTGCATTCCAATTTGGGTGTGACATTTGATTTACAGGCTATTCGCAAGACGCTGCCGCCCGGAAGGCGTCTCACAGGTTTTTCGGCTCGTTGCGGGATTGCTGAAGGTCCGCCGCGTTCGCGGCGCGACGAGGATTACTCGGATTTTTATGTGCTGGTCGATGGCGTGGAGCGATTTCGGGCGGTGGATATGAATTATCTGTCGGAGATGAGACCGGTGAATGTGGAATTAACGGACAACGATCGGTTTTTGACGTTGATGACCACTGACGGCAGGGACGGGACCCTTCATTTGGGCTGGTCGTTCTTTGCCGAACCGCAATTAACCGTCGGTTTGGAACACGAGTAAGCGAATGGAAGAAATTGTCTGAGATTCAGCGGAGAATTGTGAAAATGAAAGCTTCAAAAGGTTTTACGCTGATTGAACTGCTGGTGGTGATTGTCGCAGAAACATTCAGAAAACGGAGAAAGGAGAGTTGAAAGATGAAATGAGAAAGGGTGATGATTCCTGATTCTGCGTGGAAAAGGTGGAATGACGGCGTCAACGACAGTGTGTAAGCGTGTTTTTGATTTTTCGTACAGACAGCACGCTTCTTGCAGTGAAAAGAAAACTGTAAATTTGTTTCGGAGGATGTATTATGAGAAAGATGAGATTGATTTTTATGGTCATTGTGACGGCACTGATAGGCATTGGTGCATTATCGCCCGTCCGTGCGGAGTTGGTAGCGCACTACTCCTTTGACGACGGGACCGCAACGGATGCTTCCGGAAACGGATTGCACGGTGAGGTCATTGGGCCGGTGCAATTTGTTTATGATGAAGAACGCGGCGGAACAGTGATTGAGCTGGACGGCTCGTCGTCTTATATCAACCTTGGTAATCCTCCCGAACTGGATTTTTCGGTCGGGGGCAACGCCACCGTGGCGGTATGGATCAATATGGCCGTTCAGAAGAATCACAACCAGGTTTTTGCACAGGGTGAATGGCGAGACGGTATTGGTATTTCAATCAAAGGCGACACCAATCCGCCTAACCAGGTTTGGACCGGCGGACGGGATACCATTTTATCCGGCGAGGCTGTCCCTGTTGGCGAATGGACCCATGTGGCCGTAACGGTTTCGGACTATTATGATGTTTCCATCTATATCAACGGCGAACTTGTCGCTACGGGAGTGCGAAGCGATGCCCTCGGAAGTCCGGCCGCTCCCGGCAGCGGAATCGGAAGAGAGTGGAGAAGCGCCAGTCCAGGAGATTTACGATGGGTTTTCGCCGGACGCATTGACGATGTCCAGCTCTACAATGTGGCGCTGTCCGAATCCGATATTGTCAATGTGATGACCGGGACGGGAGTAACAGATATTGACCCACCTAATGGTGCGATTCGTGTACCGGTGGATCAGATTCTTTCGTGGAATCCCCCCGAAATCGAGGATCCGAATCTTGTGATAACGGGGTATGATGTTTATTTTGATCCGAATCAGGTCAAAGTGGCCGATGGCGATATCACGGTGAAAGTCGCAACCAATCAGCCTGAAACCACATATGATCCCGGAGTGCTGGACTATGTCAGAACCTATTACTGGCGTGTGGATGTGGTCGGCCAATACGATGATCTGCCCGATCCGAACATCTTCCCCGGTGCGGTTTTTTCCTTTACGACGATGTCCTTGTCGCCCGAAATTATCGGTCAGCCGGTCGATCAGGTGCGCGGCCCGGCCAACGGCAAGCCGGATGCGGCACTGACGGTCGAGGCGCTGAATGCGACCAATTATCAATGGTATAAGGACGACGCACCGATTGACGGCGCCACAGAGCCGACGCTGACGATTATCGGCGTTCAGCCGGACGACGAGGGGCAATACTATTGCGTTGTGTCCAATATCGACAGCCCCGATGAAATTCAATCAAATACGGTCTGGGTCGAATACGCCCGCTTGACCAGTCAGTGGGATTTTGAACAGACTTTGACGGATACGATAGGCGGCTATGACGGCGTCTATTACGATCCGAACGAGTCGCCGGGCGTCTTTGCGACCGACAGTCGGGCGGGCGATTATGCGGTTCAGTTCGGCGGCGAAGACGATTGGGTTGAGCTGCCGGCGACGGCCTTGCCCAAAGCCGGCACCGAGATGACGTTTGCCTTCTGGGCCAAGAACTTTACGCCGTCGGTGGGGACCGTGACGCTGTACGCCAGTGCGGATGAGTCTCCGGACGACCGTCTGATCAATATCCACACCCCCTGGAGCAACAACAACGCTTATCTGGATGTCTCCAATCCTGACGAGGGCGGAAGCTATGATCGGGTTTCGGCGGGCAATGCGGTAAACGGGGCCGTAGAGCCTTACTGGATTCACTGGGTCTTTACCAAAGACGCGGAAACCGGTGTGATGCGAATTTATCGAAACGGTCAGCGCGTCGGCCAGTCAACCGGCCAGATGCGACGCTACTATGGGGCCGATCGATTCTTCCTCGGCGCTAATCGCGATGCCGACGAGCAGTTCGGTCAGTTCTTCAACGGGCTGATTGACGACCTGAGGATTTACAACTATGCTCTGGGTGAGGTTGAAACGGCGTATTTGTATTATGATATGGCCGGCGAAAAAGTATGCGTTGACCCGGCCGATCCTGTTTTGGCCCTCTACGACTTTAACGGCAACTGTAAGATCGATCTGGGTGATATTGCCGAACTGGCCTCCCATTGGCTGACTTGCCAGCGGGTACCGGATTGTATCGAACGTCCCTGAGACGTTTCAGATCGCATCGTTCAAATAAAAGACGTTTAACGTATGTTTGAAAGGGGATAATGATGAAACGAGTAACAGGTCATATGTGGATCCTGCTGACGGTTCTGGTGATGGGAATCGCCGCCGTACAGGCGGACCTTTCCTTTGTCGATGATTTTGAGAATCGTACCGGCCACATCCACAACACGCCGACTGCCGGCGGAGGCGGCACGTGGAGTACGACCAACGCGACAACCGGCAATGTGGTGATTGAAACGAACAGCGGCAGTACGGTGGTGCGTTTTATGACCACCACTGCCGGAGACGGTCGAGGCTTCGGG
>DSDR01000377.1 GCA_011048645.1 Phycisphaerales bacterium | reverse complement strand
GTCCATCTTTATAGTGTATCCATTTGCGCCGTCCGATAAAAGAAAAAACCGCCGCCTCGGCTGCCCATCCCACATTTGGCCGGTATTTGTCTTGACTTGGAAACCGTTTTTCGGTAAACTATGGGTGTTGCCGGTGCAAATTCGGCGTTTTTTCGCCTCGCGTCTTCCGCGGTAAGACGCACTGCGGCACGACGGCAACAGGGAGACGGTACACAAATAAGATTCCTTAAATGCGCCCGCCTCCCTCTTTTTTTATATCTATCTGTCCCGCACTAAGCGTTCCTGTTGATCACAATAAGTCTCGTTTGTTTCGATTTCGTGCCAGTGCCATCGCGGTATTGTGATTTTCGACCACCGATACCCATTTTCTGAATTCGGAAAATGTCGCTTGCCTGAAATCTCACAGCCTTTATAATAAATCCTATGCCGAAACAGCCGTACAAAGAAGCGGTATTATGGTCGCCGCTGGACGGGAGAAAGGTTCGGTGCAACCTTTGCCATTGGCGCTGCACCATCGCGCCGGACCAATTCGGGCGATGCTATGTCCGCAAAAACATTGACGGCACGCTGTACTCGCTGAACTACGACAAGGTGTGTGCGGGCAACGTCGATCCCATTGAAAAAAAGCCGCTGTTTCATTTCCAACCCGGTTCACAGAGTTTTTCGGTGGCCGCACCCGGCTGCAATTTTCGTTGTGTGTTCTGCCAAAACTGGCAAATCAGTCAGGCCCCGCTTGACCGCATCATCGACGGCGCGGCGTTTTCGCCTTCCAAAATCGTCGATGCGGCTGTCCAGGCCGGCTGCCGAAATATCGCTTATACCTATACGGAACCAACGGTTTTTATGGAACTGTGCGCCGAAACCGCCGTGTTGGCCAAAGAAAAAGGCCTGGCCAACGTGTTTGTCAGCAACGGTTATATGACGCCTGAAGCCATCGACTTTGCCCGGCCGTGGCTGGACGGGATCAATGTGGACTTAAAGGCGTTTACAGAGGATTTTTATCGTGATTTATGTAAGGCCCACTTGGCCGGTGTGCTGGAAACGCTTGAGTATCTGGCCCGAAAAACGGATATCTGGCTGGAAATTACCACGCTTGTTGTGCCCGGCCAAAACGACAGCCCCGATGAATTGACCCGCATAGCCGAGTTTATCGCTCAAAAATTATCGCCCGATGTGCCATGGCACATCAGCCGATTTTTCCCGCAATATCAAATGTCAGAGGCGACCGCAACCCAGGAAACGGAATTGTCAAAGGCCTATGACATCGGCAAAGCCGCCGGACTGCGCTATGTGTATGTCGGCAACCTGCCGGGCAATCGGGCTGAATCCACGTGGTGTTCCGATTGCGGGGCGCTGTTGATCGAAAGACTGGGGTACCGCATTCGCTCCAATCGGATTGTCGATCATCGATGTCCACACTGCGGCAGCAAAATCGCCGGATATGAATTAAGTTGAAGCAAATGCGTTAAACACAAAAAAAACACAGGACGAGACTATGACCGATAAAACACTGAATATCTATCATGAACCGACGGTTCATCACCCTTCTTTGGTCATCGGCTTTGAGGGCTGGATGGACGGGGGCGACGTATCCACCGGCGCTGTCGATTATTTGCGCATCAAACTGGGCGCACTGCCGTTTGCGACGATAGAACCGGACGGCTTTTATATCCTCAATATGCCCGGACCGATGGAACTGGCCTCATTGTTTCGTCCGCATGTGCGCTATGAAGACGGATTGATTAAACAGTACGATTACCCGACCAATCGGTTTTTTGTCCAGTCCGATTACAATCTGATGCTGTTTAGCGGAAAAGAGCCGAACCTGGATTGGGATCGCTTCTCAAAAGCGATCTTATCGCTGAGCAAACGCTTCGGCATCCAGCGTATTCTCTACGTCGGCAGCGTCGCGGGATTGGCGCCGCACAGCCGCGATCCGCGCATTATGTGTACGCTCTCCGATCCGGAACTCAAATCGCTGGCGGACAAAATGGGGTTTCACGCCAGTCAGTACGAAGGCCCCGGCAGTTTTGTCACGCACCTGACGCACCGCGCGGCCGAGGAACAAATCGACGTAATCGGACTGGTCGCCGAGATTCCGGCCTATCTTCAGGGCTACAACCCCAAATGTATCGAAACGATGGTGCGATGCGTTTCCAGCATCCTCGGACTGCATCTGATCTGCGACGACCTGCGGGCGCTGGGTGAGGAATATGAAAAGCGCGTCAGTGAACTGGTCAGTCAGCAGCCGGATCTGGCCCAGCGGGTCGAGCAGCTTGAGGAAAGCTACGATAACGAAGTCTTCAACACCGATCTGGAAGACCTCAAATCCTGGCTTCACAGCCGCGGTATTCGCCTGGACTGAACCGTCTGTATTCCGACGCAGGCCTCCGCGGCAATGGCCAGAGTCGAGGGGAGCCGCTTCATGCCGTCCTGTATGCTGCTGTGCCGTTCGGTTCGATCGAACAGTCATCAAAAAATCTTGTTCATTCGCCGGACGGCTGTTATACTTTTGTCGCTTTGCCAATACAACGTGCGGTATGTTTTGAACTCGGTAATAGAAAAGATGAAACAATGATTCCTCTTGAAATAGCTTAGGAAGAACAGAGGGTTTATGGAAAAGTATGTCTGTATTCACGGCCACTTCTACCAGCCTCCCCGTGATAATCCCTGGCTGGAAGACATCGAACTTCAGGATCAGGCCTATCCTTACCACGACTGGAATGAGCGGATCGCCGATGAGTGTTACGGGCCAAACGCCGCATCTCGGATTCTCGGAAGCGACCGGAAAATCATCAATATCGTCAATAATTACGCCTCCATCAGCTTCAATTTCGGCCCGACGCTGCTGTCCTGGCTGGAAGACAAATCGCCGGACGTGTACGAGAAAATACGCGAAGCCGACCAACAGAGCATAGCACAATTTTCCGGCCATGGTGCAGCGCTGGCCCAGGCTTACAATCATATGATCCTGCCCCTGTGCAACGAAAAGGACAAACACACTCAGGTGATCTGGGGGATAAAGGACTTTGAAAGCCGCTTTGGCCGCCAGCCGGAGGGGATGTGGCTGCCGGAAACGGCCGTCAACACCGAGACGCTGGAAGTCCTGGCGGCACATGGCATCCGCTTTACGATTCTGGCGCCCGGACAAGCCGAGCGGGTAAAAAAAATCGGCGCTAAAAACTGGAAAGAGGTCACCGAAGAGACCCTGGACACCACCGTTGCGTATGTGTGCAATCTGCCTTCGGGCAGACAAATCAATCTGTTTTTCTACAACGGTGCGGTGGCTCACGATGTGGCCTTCGGGGGATTGCTGCACAACGGCCAGACTTTTGCCGAGCGGATTTACGAAGGCTTCGATAAAAGCGGCCGAGCGCGGCTGGTTCATATTGCCACCGACGGGGAATCCTTCGGCCATCACCATCGGCACGGGGATATGGCGCTGGCTTATTGTCTGCATCATCTGCAAACCCAAACCGACGCCAAATTGACCATTTACGGGGAATTTCTCGAAAAATTTCCGCCGGAGTATGAAGTCCAGATCAAAGAAAACAGTTCCTGGAGCTGCGCCCACGGCGTGGAACGCTGGAAATCCAATTGCGGCTGCTGCGGCGATCATACCCTCAGCGGCCAACAGCAATGGCGCGCCCCGCTGCGCGAAGCGCTGGACTGGCTGCGCGACCGGCTGGCGGACATTTACACGGAGATGATGCAGCCGTTCGTGCAGGATCCCTGGGCCGTTCGCAACAGCTACATTGACATTATTCTGGATCGGCGCAAAGACAACGTCAAAAAGAATATCACCGAATGGACGGGAAGCGAACGTACCGCCTCGGAGATCAGCACCCTGCTGAAACTGCTGGAAATGCAGCGCAACGCTATGCTGATGTACACCAGTTGCGGGTGGTTTTTCAACGACATCTCCGGCATCGAAACCGTTCAGATATTGCAGTACGCCGCGCGGGCGATTCAGCTCTGTCGCGACGTCAAACACATCGATCTGGAACCGGAATTTCAAGAGCGTCTGGAAAAAGCGCCTTCACTCAATGAAGCCTTCGCCAACGGCAAACACATCTATGAACAGTTTGTCAAGCCGTCGATGATCGACCTGGCGCGCGTCGGCGCGCATCTGGCGCTGAGTTCGATCTTTCAGGAAGGCGATCTGACCGGCGCGGAAATTTATACCTATTCGGCCTCCATTGATTCGTTTCAGCGACTGGACGCCGGCATCGAGACGCTCATCACCGCCGATGTCACCCTGCACGCCAATACCACGTGGGAGGACGCCTCGTTCTTTTTGGTCGGGTTGTATCTGGGCGGCCAGAACGTCTTTGCCGCGCTGGGAACAACGCCGCCGCAGGAGGCGCGAGAACACGAAGAGCAACTGTGTTCGGCCTTTCGAAAGGGCGACACCAGCGAGGTTTTGCGTTTGATGAATGTCTTCTTCTGCGGCCGTAATTATTCGATTCCGCATCTGTTCCGCGACGAACAGCGCCGTATCCTCGACCATTTGCTCGAAACGACCTGGCAGGAAATCGAGTATTCATTCCGCCATATTTATGAGCACAATTACTCAATGATGCAATTGATGCATAATATGAATATTCCTTTGCCGCAGGCGTTTATAGCGCCGGCTCAGTACATCGTCAACCAGGACTTGTGCCGGCTGATTCGCAGCGGCCATAACAACACCCGCCGCATTAAAATGCTGCTTGAGGATGTGCGGCGGTTTTCATTATCGTTAAATCATAAGTTGATTCAGTATGAATTCAACCGAAAGGCGAAACGTCTGTTTCGGTCGCTTCAGAAAGACCCCAAAGATATGACCCAACTGGTACGCATTGAAGAACTGCTGGATATTATGAAGGAGCTGGATACCGAGTTGAATTTACAAAACCCGCAGAACATTTTCTTTACGCTGGCCCAACATACCTATCCGGACATCCGCCGCGATGCGGACGCCGGCAATGAGACCGCCCGGCAATGGGTCGAGCATTTCAAGAATCTGGCCCATCAATTAAATCTGGTCATTGAGTAAACGAAAGGACTCGCCATGCTCAAACGCAGATCCGCCGGCATTCTGATGCACCCGACCTCATTGCCGTCCGCCTATGGAATCGGCGACCTGGGGCCGGCGGCGTATGCCTTTGCGGATTTTCTCAAACAGGCCGGGGCCAATTACTGGCAGATGCTGCCGGTGATGGAAACCACCGCCCGGGCGGGCTTTTCCCCGTATAGCAGCTGTTCGGCGTTTGCCGGCAATCCGCTGTTGATCAGCCCGCAGATGCTGCATCGTCAGGGCTGGCTGAACAAACGAGAACTTGAAACGATCCGCACACTGCCTGCGGACAAGCCGGACTTTGCCCGCGCCGCCCGACTCAAAAGCCGTCTGCTGGACAGCGCCTTTGAACGGTTCCAAAACAGCGGCCAAAGCCATGGCGACGTGGAGGCCTTTATCGAACGGAATCGCTGCTGGCTGGACGATTTTGCCCTGTTCAAGGTCATCGGCAGGCGCTATCCCGCATACACCTGGGCGCAGTGGCCCGCGGCGCTGCGTCATCGCGACAAAAACGCCCTGAACCGCTTTCGAATCGAACACCGTGAAGCCATCAAGCGAGAGCAATTCATTCAATTTCTCTTTGCCCAGCAGTTTTCTGCGCTGAAGCGTTACTGCAACGAAAACGGTATTTTGCTGTTCGGCGATCTGCCGATTTACGTCGTCTATGACAGCGCCGACGTGTGGGCGCACCCGCACCTGTTCAAACTCAAACCCAATAAAAAACCGTCCTTTATCGCCGGCGTTCCGCCGGATTACTTCAGCAAGACCGGCCAGCTCTGGGGCAACCCCGTCTATGACTGGTCGGCCAACGCCAGGACGGGGTTTGATTGGTGGCTCCGCCGGCTGGAGCATAATCTAAGTTGGTTTGATCTGCTGCGGATCGATCATTTCCGCGGATTTGAGGCGTACTGGCAGGTTCCGGCCGGCCGCAAGACCGCCGTCCGCGGCGCCTGGATCAAAGGTCCCGGCGCGACCTTCTTTGATGCGGTCTTTCGGCGGATGCCGCAGGCCCCGCTGGCCGCCGAAGACCTCGGCGTCATTACCGCCGAGGTGCGCGAACTGATCGCCGCCTATGAACTACCCTGTATGAAGGTGCTTCAGTTTGCCTTTGACGGGGATGCCGACAATATCCATCTGCCTCACAATCACGAGCGCAACAGCATCGTCTATACCGGCACACATGACAACAACACCACGCTCGGCTGGTTCCAGCGCGACACAACGGCGTCGATTCGCCGGCAGATTGCCGACTATCTCGGCCGGCCCGTTACCCATCGAACGATTGTGTCGGAAATGATGCGTCTGGCCATGGCCTCGCCGGCGCGGCTGTGCATCGTCCCGATGCAGGATGTGCTCGAACTGGACGCCGCAGCGCGAATGAACACCCCCGCCAAACGCGCGGGCAACTGGCGATGGCGCATGCCGCCGGACAGCCTCAAAAAATCCGCCGCCCAGAGCCTCAAAGCCCTGATCGCCCGATACGGCCGCCTCTGAACCTGCCGCAGGTCGGCGCTTGGCTCCGACAAACCGATATCTTGGGCCGAAAAATAATTTGACTGTTTTTTCATCACGAAGCATTTGTCGCGGCAAAGCCGCAACCCAAATCCGAAATACGAATATCGAAATCCGAAACCAATTCAAATGACAAAAAATGCAATGTTCCAAACGTGATTGAAACCTCATTGATTAGTTCGTAGTTCGTAGCAACTGAAAACTAAAAACTCTTCTTTGTGGTTCAATTTATCGTAACTCAGTCATCTTACTTCTTTACGATCTCTTACAGGGCCTCTCGTTCCATCTCACTTGTCCGCTTTGACCGCCGTCAGCTCTGTACGGCCGTCGCGTAAACCGTCGCTGCGGGCG
>DSDR01000340.1 GCA_011048645.1 Phycisphaerales bacterium | reverse complement strand
CGGCGTGTCGCTGGATACGGCGCTGCTGCGACGGATGAGTAACGAAATTTCCGATACAATCGGTGAACTGACCGACAACATCTTTCAGTTGGCGGGGGTGTCGTTTAACATTGATTCTCCCCGTCAGCTTGGCGAGATTTTGTTTGATCGACTCGGTCTGGAAAGCGTCAAATCCGGCAAGACCCAGCGCAGCACCGACGTCGGCGTGCTGGAGCAGTTGGCCGACCGGCATGAGATTGTCCCGCTGATTCTGCAATACCGCCAGCTTGTCAAGCTCAAGAATACCTATATTGACAAACTGGGGCAATTGATCAACCCGCGGACCGGTCGTGTGCACGCCTCCTTCAACCAGACGGTAACGGCAACCGGTCGGCTCAGCTCGTCGGATCCGAATCTTCAGAATATTCCGGTGCGTACCGCGTTGGGGCGCCGGATTCGGGCGGCGTTTGTGCCCGCGGATAAGGACGGCTGCATTCTCAGCGCCGATTATTCGCAGATTGAGCTGCGGCTGCTGGCGCATTTTTCCGGGGACGCGGCCTTGCTCAAGGCGTTTGCCGAAGATCGCGATATTCACAGCTTCGTCGCTTCGCAGATTTACGGCGTGCCGCTGGAGGAGGTCACGCCGCAGATGCGCAGCAAGTCCAAGGCGGTCAATTTCGGCATCATTTACGGGCAGGGGCCGTTTGGTTTGGCGCGGAGTGTCGGCATCAGCCAGCAGGAAGCCCGGCAGTTTATCAACGACTATTTTGCGCGGTACAAATCGATTCGGGCGTTTATGGACCAGCTCATTTCCAAAACCCAAAAACAGGGGTATGCCGAGACGATTCTGGGGCGTCGGCGTCCCATTACGGGGCTGAACAGCCGCAATCATCATGTGCGGTCGCAGGCTGAGCGACTGGCGGTCAATACGGTGATTCAAGGCTCCGCCGCCGATTTAATCAAGGCGGCGATGGTCAACATTCATCGCCGGATTAAGAAAACAGAGCCGGAGGTCAAAATGATTCTGCAAATTCACGATGAGCTGGTTTTTGAACTGCCCCAGGCCCAGGCCGAGCGGCATGCGGCGTGGATTAAAGAGGAAATGACCGACGCGATGCCGCTGCGGGCGCCTCTTAAGGTGGACATCGCCATCGGTCCGACGTGGATGGAAGATTGACCGCGTGGATGCGGAACTTTCGAAACTCGAAGACAGTCAAACACAGCACATCCATCAATGCGGACACGGAAGGCGGGCGTCTCGGATGGAATCACATATGATTTTTTCGATAATGATTGGGCGATTGTCCGTGCAATTCCTTGAAATTTTTCGAGAAATGATAAGGATCCTCAAATCCCACCCGATAAGCGACTTCTTTAATGGCCAGATCGGTGGTCAACAATAAATTGGCGGCTTTGTTGAGTTTGAGCCGCTGGAGGTACTGGCTGGGAGAAATGTGGCAGTAACGCTTGAACAGGACCGATAAATAGCGGACGTCGATGCCGCACTTTTCGGCGACTTCACGGGGGGATTTAATGGTTGAAAAATGGGTGTCAATGTATCGTTTGCAGTCCAGGTAAGTGCCTTTGGAAATCGGGAAATTGGCCTTGTTTCGCGTCAAATAGGCGGGCTGTTCCAACAGCAGGATGCGCAGATACGCACAGCAGATCTCTTGTGCGTAATCGATTTTTTCATGGCCCAACAGCAGGATTTTGTTGAGCAGATTCAGGGTTTCATCGGGATTGTCCGACAGAATGCAGTGTTTTTCCGCCAGCGTGCTTTTTGCGAACAAGCCGGCGCAGTCATCACCCAGAAAGGTAATGAAAATATGTTCCATCGGATTGGCCGGATCGGCTTTGTAATGGTGGGGGGTACCGGGGGCGAATCCGGTCAGGATTCCCGGTCGCAGCGCGTGGGACTGTGAATCAATGTGCAGCGTTCCTTTGCCGTTGACGGTGTATTTGATAAAGTAGTAGGGATAATTGCTGCGATTGATGTCAAAGTCCGGAGCGCATTTTTCGTATCCGCCGCAGACAATGGCCAGATCGTTGTGTTCCCGAGGGGCCGTATCAAAGTAGAAGTAATCCGCCTCAATGACATTTCCAGGTTTTCCGGATGTATATTTACGTTTTATCTTTTGCTTTTCGCCGGTTTTCATGGCAGGAACCCTCAATTTATGTTACGATTTTCCATCACTATATTACGTTGGTCTATTGGGTTCAAGCAATAATCCCCTTATAATTGATGTCATCTTGGATCGTTGCGGACAACAGTCGGTTCAAATACAGTGAACGTCAACCCTTCAGGAACAGGAGTGCGAACGTGAAAAATCCGATTAACCGAAGAGATTTGTTCAAAACAAGCGCCGCGGCCGGTTTCGGCGCCGTCATTGCCGGTACGACGCTTTCCGGCTGTGCCCAGTCGGTGCACAAGGCCGAACCGGCCGTGATGCTGAATTATCCGACGCCTCCGAAAGACGTGATCAAGGTCGGCTTTGTCGGCATCGGAAATATGGGCAGTGGTCATATTCGCAATCTTTCGCGAATTGAAGGGTGTCAGGTGGCCGCGGTCTGTGACGTGCGTCCCGAACGGACGGCGTGGGCCAAACAAGTCCTGATGGATGCGGGACATCCGGAACCGACGGCCTATACCGACGGGCCGCGGGATTTCCAGCGGATGTGCGAGCAGGAAGAGCTGGATCTGGTCTATAGCGCCGCGCCGTGGGAATGGCACGCGCCGATTGCGCTGACGGCGATGCGAAACGGCAAGCATGCGGCCACGGAGCTGAATCTGGCGATGTCGCTGGACGATTGCTGGGAGCTGGTGGAGACGTCGGAAAAACATCGCCGCCATTGTATGATGATGGAGAACTGCTGTTACGATTACACGGAAATGGTACTTTTGAATATGATTCAAAAGGGCCTGTTCGGTGAGATGATTCACGGCGAGTGCGGCTATCTGCATGATCTGCGGGCGCTGAAATTGTCGCCGACATACTATTACAATATGTGGCGGTTGCAGTATTCCATCAAACGCAACGGCAATCTGTATCCGCAGCACGGCATCGGCCCGATGGCCTGGTGTATGGGGATTCATCACGGCGATGCGCTGGATTATATGGTCTCGTTCAGCAGCAAAGGCCGCGGTTTGAATGCGTATGCCCGTGAGCATTATCCGGACAGCGAATGGGTGCATCAGAAATTTGCACTGGGGGATGTCAATACGTGTCTGATTCGCACAAAAAACGGCAAGACCATCATCTGCAAGCATGACACCAATCTGCCGCGGCCATACAGTCGGGACTTTCTGGTGCAGGGCGCCAAGGGGCTGGCGCGCAAATATCCGGAGCCGTTGGTGCATATCGAAGGTCGAAGTCGTTCTCACCAATGGGAAAAGCTGGACGCCTATTTTGACGAGTTTGAGCATCCCGTCTGGACGAAGCTGAAGGAAGATGCCGCCGGGGCCGGTCACGGCGGAATGGATTTCATTGAGGATTATCGTTTGATTCAGGCCCTGCGCAAAGGCATTCAGCCGGACATCAATGTGTATGACTCGGTCGTGTGGAACGCGGTCATTCCGCTGAGTGAAAAGTCCGTCGCGCGCAACGGCGAACCGGTCAAATTCCCCGATTTTACGCGCGGCGCGTGGAAAACAGCCCGTCCGCTGGGGGTGGATACGTTGTATTGACTTTTATTGCATTCCCTTACTTGTTTGCGAACGTATGGATACAAAAAAAAGAGTAACAACATCGGTTCGATTGTCGCAAGTCGAAAAAAAGGCGCTGGCCTGTTCGGCTTATGACATGATCTATCGGCCGACGGAGAACATACCGTCTCTGGTGGTGAACAGTTTTCCCGTCCTGGGCCAATTGACGGCGCTGCGTTTTCTGGAATGGGTGCAGCAGCATCCCGGCGGCGTGATTTCGCTGCCGACGGGCAAGACGCCGGAGTATTTCATCAAATGGGTCCGGCATCTGATGAAAACCTGGCAGAAGCCCGAAACCGAAAAGACGCTCGTTGAATGGGGCATTGATCCGGCCGTCAAGCCGGATATGAAAAGCCTTCATTTTGTCCAGATTGATGAATTTTATCCAATCAGTTCAGCCCAGACCAACAGCTTTTGTTATTACGTCAAGACGTATTATCTCAAGAACTTCGGTCTGGATACGAAAAAGGCGCTGCTGATCGACCCGTGCAAGATCGGTCTGTCGTCTCATCAGACACTGGAGAGCGTCTGGCCGGACAAGCGGGTGGATTTGACGCTGCGCTATCGTCAGCCCAAGACCAATCTGGAGCGAGAGCAAAAGGAGGTGCTGGAGCGCATTGACCAGTGGTGTATGGATTATGAGGATCGCATCGCCGAATTGGGCGGCATCGGCTTCTTTTTGGGCGGCATCGGGCCGGACGGTCATATCGGGTTCAATATCAGCGGTTCGGATCATCATTCCACGACGCGGCTGTGTCCGATTAATTATGAGACGCAGGCCGCCGCGGCCGGCGATCTGGGCGGGATTGAAATCGCACGGCGGTCGCATGTGATTACCATTGGCCTGCGAACCATTACCCGCAATCCGGACTGCACGGCGATTATTATGGCCGCCGGGGAGGCGAAAGCCGATGTGGTGGCCCATGCGATTCAATCGGGCAAGGACGTTCGCTATCCGGCGACTTCGCTGCAGGTGTTGCCGGGCGCTCGGTTCTATCTGACCGAGGGGGCGGCCAAAGGACTTGAAGAACGACAGTATCATCGGCTGCGCAAACAGCGAAAGCTCAGTGATGCGGATGTCGAAAAATATGTCATTGATCTGTCGGTTCAGAAAAGAAAGAGGCTCTCGCGTCTTTCGGCCGGCGATTTTGAGCAGCATCGATTTGCCGCGGAAACAGCGCGCAAAGAAAAACAACCCCCATCGCAATTGGCCCGACAGGTGCAGGAGCGTCTTGAGCTGAAGATTAAAAAAGGCATCGAGGTGCTGGAGAACACCTGTTTTCTGCATACCGAACCGCATCACGACGATATTATGCTGGGGTATTTCGGTCATCTGGTGCGTCATTTTCGAAAGGCAAGCAACCGCCATCATTTTATGACGCTGACCAGCGGCTTTACGTCGGTGACCAATCGGTTTATGGAGTGGCAGGCGTCCACGCTTCAGCGGTTTTTTCATTCGCATTCATTTGCGGCGCTGCGGCGTGAAGGATATTTTGATCCGGACAACCGGATGGCGCGGAATCGTGATGTCTGGCAGTATCTGGACGGGGTGGCGGCCGGAAACGCCGAGATGAAGGACGAAGGCTGCGCACGCCGCTTTTTGCGGAATCTGTATGCGGTGTACGGGCAGAAAAAAACCGATAAGATTGAAAAGGTTCTTGACGACCTGCTGGATTATTTTCGAACGCAGTACCCCGGCAAGCAGGATCCGCCGGCGATCCAGCAGCTCAAAGGCATGTGCCGTGAGTGGGAAGTGGAGTGTTTGTGGGGCTATTACGGCTGGAACTGCGATAATGTGATGCATCTGCGGCTTGGGTTTTATACGGGCGATGTGTTCACGCCGCAGCCGACGCGCAAACGCGACATTCTCCCGATTGTTGAACAATTGGAACGCATTCATCCGGATGTGGTCACCGTGGCGCTGGACCCGGAAGCCAGCGGACCGGATACGCATTATAAAGTGCTCCAGGCTGTCTCCGAGGCAATGCAGGTCTATCAACAGAAGACCAAACGCGATGATATTCGGGTGTGGGGATATCGCAACGTGTGGTATCGGTTTGAGCCGTCAGAAGCGAATGTGTTTGTGCCGGTGAGTCTGAATATGTTTTCGGTGATGCATCAGTCGTTTGAGAATGCGTTTCTCAGCCAGAAAGAAGCGTCGTTTCCCAGTTATGAGCACGACGGACCGTTTTCGGAACTGGCCCAGCGGATTCAGGTTCAGCAGTATCAGGTGCTTAAGACCTGCCTGGGGCGGGAATGGTTTTACAATCACAAAAGCCCGCTGATTCGCGCAACGCGGGGGTTCGTCTTTCTCAAAGAAATGGCGCCGGACGAGTTTTACCAGTCGTGTCGGACGCTTCGCAAGTCGATTGAGGCCTTTGATTAAGGGGGTGTCTTTGGTGAAGAAAAAAACACTGCTTATTATCGCCGCCGGATTGGGAAGCCGCTACGGGGGGCTCAAACAGATCGCTCCCGTCGGGCCGAACGGTGAAATCATTATTGACTATTCCATTTATGATGCGCTTCGGGCGGGCTTTGACAAGATCGTCTTTGTGATTCGCCATTATTTTGAAGACGCCTTTCGCGAGAAGATCGGCCATCAATTTGAAAATCAGGTGGAAACGGCGTACGCCTATCAGGAATTGGATGCGTGTCTGAACGGCTATCCGCTGCCGGCCCATCGCGAAAAGCCCTGGGGAACGGGGCATGCGATTTTAGTGGCCAAAGACGTGATTGATGAGCCGTTTGCCGTGATCAACGCCGACGATTATTACGGCGTCCAGGCGTACCGCGTGATGGCGACGCATCTGGACAACATGGCCGCCGGCAAGACTGCTGATTATGCGATGGTGGGATATCTTCTGCGCAATACGCTGTCGGAATACGGGGCGGTTTCCCGCGGTCTGTGCCGGTACGATTCGCAGATGAGGCTGACCTCGATTCAGGAATGCATCGGCATTCGAAAAGACGGCACGGACGCCGTTTTTGAGGACGCTTCGGGCGCGTCGCATCGGCTGTCGGGGGATGAATATGTGTCGATGAATTTGTGGGGACTGGGGGCGGATGTTTTTGATTTTCTACAGACACGGTTTGACGGCTACCTGAAAGCAGAGGGCGACAACCCGAAAAGTGAATTCGGCATTCCAACAGCGATTGATGCCTTAATCCATAAGGGTCTCAGGAAGGTTCAAATTCTAAGCACAAACGATAATTGGTTCGGCATCACGTATCGCGAGGATCAGGCG
>DSDR01000224.1 GCA_011048645.1 Phycisphaerales bacterium | reverse complement strand
ATGCGGCGAACAACTATTTCGGCCTGCTGTTTGGCCTGCAATCCCTGTTCGGGCGGAATGTGGATCTGGTGATGCCCGAGGCGGTCAAAAATCCTTATTTTCTCGAATCCATTCATCAACATCAAAAATTGCTTTATGCGGCTTGAAATCCGGACATTACTGGAAGATATCCGTCAAGCGGTTGAGTTACCACGACCCCGATACCGTTGAGCTAATCGACGACTACGCCAAAATCATCGCTTTTCGCAACACCTTGATACACGGCTACAGTACGATTGATAATCGAATCGTCTGGGATATTGTTCTTACCCATCTGCCGAAACTCGATACTGACATTCGCAAATTGCTATAGGCCGCGGTCCGGCGTAGTGTTTAGTGTCCGGCGATCAGCAGGGCCAGATACGGCACAAGGTTGAACATCAGAACGATGATTTTCATTGCGCCAATGAAGCCATAAAGGGTGGTATTGAAGGCTGCCGGCGACAGTTGGAAAAATGCGCTGTGCAGTCGGTACACCCAATCCTTGGCGAAGGAACAGACCGCCGCCGTGAAAATCAGCAGCCCTGCGTTGAGAATCGTACACCACAAAAAAAACGTTCGGATTGCGTCCATCTCCATCATTTGTGTCCTTTCTCTGTCGGGTTTATTATTTGACGCTGTGCCCACGACAGGAGGTACAGGATACATCGTCAATCGTCAATCATCCATAATCCCTGAAAATCGGGGCTGTATTTTCGGACGCAGGGGTGTTATAATGGAGGCGTTATACAAGATTAATTGCATCCTGAATGAGTGCAGGTGTTATCGATATGGCGATGAAATTATCAATGACCGGCCAGATGCGGATGGAGCAGCGGATGAAGCTGGCGCCGCGGATGATCCAGTCGATGGAAATCCTTCAGCTTCCGCTGCTTGCGCTGCAGGAAAAGATCGAGGCCGAGCTGAACAGCAATCCGGTGCTGGAGACCGCCGATCAGGCCGAGGCCGGCCGCGACAACGGCGATTTGGCCGCGGCAACCGAGACCAGCACCGACGAACAGGAAATGGTGGTCGGCGAGGACAACGACCATGTTGAGGATTTCCAGCGGCTGGAAGACTTCGGCGAGGATTTTGATGACTACCTGAACAATTCCGGGCCGATCCATCCGCAGCCGACAAGCGGCGGCGACCCTGACAAAAAAATGGAAGCGTTGCTGAACACCGCCGCTCAGGGCCACTCGCTGAACGACTGGCTCAGGGAGCAATGGCGGATGGTTGACGCCGACCCGAAGGTGCAGGCCGCGGGCGAGCTGATTATCGACTATCTGGACGAAAAGGGCTACTTGTCGGTTCGGCTGGAACAACTGCACAACCCGGACAAACAGTCGTTCGGGATGGAGCATTTACAGGCTGCGCTGGAACTGGTGCAAAAGCTGGAGCCGCCCGGCATCGGGGCGCGTGACCTGCGCGAGTGTCTGCTGATTCAGATGCGGCAATCGCCGGAGGATATGTCGTTTGAGATTGAGCTGGTGAGCAAACACTGGTCGCAACTGCTGGAAAACCATCTGCCGCAGATCGCCAAGAAAATGAACTGCTCGGTGGAACGCATCAACGAGGCGATCGAACGGCTCAGCAAGCTGGATACGTCGCCGGGGCTGGTGGTCGGACGCAACGACAACTATCCGATTAACGCCGACGTGATCGTCGAGCCGGATGAGCAAGGCGGCTATGACGTCCGGCTGACCGATTCGTTTATGCCGTCGCTGCGAATCAACAGCTTTTACAAGAAAATGGCGCGCAACCGGTCGATTGACGATCAGACGCGGGATTTTCTGCTGAAAAACATCCGCTCAGCGCAATGGTTTATGGACGCCATCGAGCAGCGCAAAAACACGCTGCTGAAGGTTGCCCGTGCGATTGTGCGGCGTCAGCACGATTTTTTCTCACACGGCAAGCTGTATCTCAAACCGCTGCCGATGGCCGCGATTGCCGAAGAGGTCGGGGTACATATCGCGACCGTCTCACGGGCGGTGGCGGGCAAATACGTGCAGTGTCCGCAGGGTATTTTGCCGCTGCGCAGTTTCTTCAGCGGCGGGCTGGAAAACGAGACCGGCCGCCAGCGCAGTTACGACGCCGTCAAGGCCAAACTGGAAGAAATCGTCAACAACGAGGATAAATCCAGTCCGCTCAGCGACGATGAGATACGCAAAAAACTGGCCGAGGCCGGTATGGGCCACATCGCCCGCCGCACCGTAGCCAAATATCGCAAACTGCTGAATATTCCCACGGCCAAGTTTCGCCGGAAATACTGAACAGGTGCTGTCAAACAGGGCGGCGCATAAAACAGGCCTGCTTCATTCAGCAGGCCCGATTGTGTGTACTTAAGCTGTCACAACAATCTAACAGGGTTTGACGTCGGTCGCTTCCATTCCTTTCTTTCCCTGAGCCGCCTCATACTCCACTCTCTGGCCGTCTTTCAACGTCCGAAAGCCCTTCGCGACGATATTGGTGTGATGCACAAACAGGTCATCGCCGCCATCATCGGGAGTAATAAATCCGAACCCCTTCTTCTCGTTGAACCACTTAACTGTACCAGCACTCACGTGTCACTCCTTGGGCCGTGTTGGCCCGCTTTGCCGAAAATCCCTCAACATCATCTCAAAGATCGCTCCGAGGGACGGGAACGACCTTCCAACACACATACAAATAAATCGACCAAAAATAGGTTTGTCAACACAATTTTCAAAAAAAATCAAAAAAAGTCGTTTTGGAACTCTTTAATCCTATTCGGCGTAATAATAACGCGACATCGCAACTTATGCCGAAACCCGCATTGATGTCGCAAAACCAATCAGTCATAATCGACTGGGTCCCGCAGCCGTTTGATCGCCGAGCGGCGTTTTTTCTGTTCGAGGCGTTGACGAATCGCTTTGGCCGGGACGGTTGTTTTCCGCCGTTTGGGACGGGGTTTGAGGGCCTCGGCGATGAGGGCTTTGAATCGTTCAAGGGCGTCTTGCCGATTGGCGTGCTGGGAGCGATATCGCTGCGAGGACAGATGCAGGCGTCCGTCCCTGTCGATCCGGGAGGCGAACTTTTTACGCAGGCGCGTCCGCTGGAAATCGCTTAATGTCGGGCAATGGAGCAGATCAAAGATTAACGTCACGCGGGTGTTGAGCTTGTTGACGTTCTGGCCGCCGGGGCCGGAGCTGCGGCTGGTTTGAAAGTCAAGACAGCTTTGCGGAATGGTCAGTTTGTCATTGATTTGTACATCCGTCATTTGAGCATTTTTACAGTGAATCGCTGCCGGCTTGCGGCCTTCGACGATTCGGTTTCCGGCTGTTGCCTAAAGGACGGCCCGATAGCCTTTGCCGTGGACGGTCTTGAGGATATGGCGGGCCTTGCCGAGTTTTTTTCGCAGCGCGGCAACGTGCACATCCACGACGCGGACATTGCCGGCTTCGTCCGCGTTGGGGGCCATCACGCCGTGCAGCGCTTCGCGCGAGAGCACCTGGCCGCCGGCCTTGATCAGGGCCAGCAGAATATTGAATTCGGCGCCGGTCAAATCGACCGGCGATCCCTGAACAAAGGCCTGGCGACCGGCCGGAAACAACCGCACCGGCCCGGCGGAGAGAATTTCCCGTACGGCCGACGGTTCCGGCGGATAGGCCCGACGCAGCACAGCCTCCATCCGCGCCAGCAGCACCGGCGTACTGAACGGCTTGGTGATGTAGTCATCGGCGCCGACGCTCAGGCCGACGATGATGTCGCTTTCACTGTCTTTGGCCGTCAGCAGAATAATAGGGATATGGGCGGTCTGGGCGTCATTTTTCCAACGGGTCGTCAGCTTGATGCCCGATGTGTCGCCCAGCATAATGTCGAGCAAGATCAGATCGGGTTTATCGGCGGCGACCGCCTCAATCGCTTCGGCGCCGCCGGCGGCGGTGCGTACGATGTAACCTTCCTGCGTCAGCGCCATACTGAGCAGTTCGAGCAAATCCTTCTGATCATCCACGACCAGCACTTTGGCATTCATAATCAATACAACTCCTTGTCCACAGGTCAACAGATCGGCATTACTGTCGTCTGGGTTCTGTCCCCAGTAAATGCCGGACGAAGAAATCGGCGCGACGACGGCTGGCATAACGGCCCTCGGCGGCGCCGTGTCCGGCGCCGGGCACGATAAGCATTTCAAAATCCTTATCCGCACGAATCAGGGCGTCAACCACCTGCATGGTCGAAGCGGGATCGACGTTGGTGTCCATCTCGCCGACAATCAGCAGGAGCTTGCCCTTCAGGCCGGACGCTAACGTCACGTTGGAATTGGCCTCGTAATGCGGTCCGACGGGCCAGCCCATCCACTGTTCATTCCACCAGATTTTATCCATTCGATTGTCATGACAGCCGCAGTCGGCGACAGCGACGGTGTAAAAATCGCCGTGGGTCATCACCGCCGCGGCGGCGTTCTGACCGCCGGCCGAGCCGCCGTAAATACCGACGCGCTGTGTATCCATAGAGGGGTATTTGTCGGCCGCGGCCTTGATCCACCGCACACGGTCCGGCAGGCCGGCATCGGCCAGATTTTGCCAGCAGACATCATGAAAGGCCTTGGAGCGGTTGGAAGTGCCCATGCCGTCGATCTGCACAAGAATGAAGCCCAGCTCGGCCATCTGCATCATCCGCAGATAGGGCTGAAAGCCTTTGGGGACAAACGACCCCTGCGGGCCGGCGTAAATGTGTTCAATAATCGGGTAACTGATATTGGGGTCAAAGGTGGTCGGGCGGACGATGACGCCGTAGATGTCGGTTTTGCCGTCACGGGCTTTGGCGACAAACGGTTCAGGCGTCTGCCAGCCGGCTTCGAACAGCGCGGACGCATCGGCCTGTTCGAGGACGCACAGGAGTTTGCCGTCTTCACAACGCCGCAGTTCGTGAACCGGCGGGTGATTGACCCGCGACCATTGGGCCACCGCAAACCGGCGGTCGGGCGAAAACCGTACTGAATGCGTGCCGTCGCTTTCGGTCAGCAGCGTCAGTCCCGTCCCGTCAAAGTTAACCCGTGCATAATGCACATAATAGGGATCTTGTTCGGGATAATAGCCGCTCAGTTGAAACCAAATTTGACGGTTGTCCTTGTCCACGTAGTCCACGCTGCGGACGACCCATTGGCCCTGGGTGATTTGATTTTTGACCGTGCCGGTTTGGGCGTCGTACAAGTACAAATGATTCCAGCCGTCCCGTTCGGACATCCAAATGATCTCATCGGCGTCATCGATGTACTCGCAGAAAAACTTCTGCGAATAACAGATAAAGGTTTCGCTGGTTTCATCAATGAGGGCGGCGGTTTGGCCGGCTTCGGCATCGACGGCGACTACCCGCAAGACCTGGTGGCCGCGCTGATTGTAAATAAATGTAAAGCGGCTTGAATCCGGCTGCCAGCGCAAGCCATAGACATTGTACGGATTGGCAAACAGCTCGTCGCTGACGGGGATATGCGTTTGGGTTTCCACGTCAAACAACTGCGGTTTGTCAATCGCCACCCGGTCGCCGGGCTTGAGATAATCGATGCTGTGCAGCCGCGGCTGAAGCTGATCGCGCGGGGCAGATTCAACGAAATACACCTTGCGTTCCTGAGCGGGCTGACGTCGGATCGCGGCCAGTTTGCGGGAATCGGGCGACCAATACACCCGCGGCTGATAACTGTCTTCGGCGCTGCCGTCGGTACTTAACTGGATTTCGTGCTCCTCATCCTGCCGGTCGCGCAGCCACAGGTTGTGATCCCGAATAAAGGCCTGCCATCGCTGGTCCGGTGAAGTTGACCGATCCGAACCGGCGGGCCTGGAACGCCGTGTGGGTCTGTCGGCGCCGCGGCGCCGCGTTGTGGTCTCCCGGCCAATCAATACACGAGCGGGCTGATCGACGGCCTGATAGACCGCGATGGCATTGCCGTCGGCGTCAGCCGCCAGCCAGACATGGCCGGCGTAGGTATTCTGGCGACGCTCCTGGTCGGGGCCGAGCACGCCGTAACTTTGGCGCTGACCGCCGGCGTCGAGCCAGAACAAGTGCACATCGCTGTCGGTACGATTGACGAACGTCAAAACCACCTGTCGGCCTGTTTGAAGGCTGGCCCGAGGCGCTCGGTCGGGGGGAATCGCCGGCAGGGATTCTTCTTCGGCCTGCCCGGTCATTTGCAATTCATAGGTCTGCAAATCACAGCGCCAGCGTCTGCCGTCGGCTTGAAACTGAACGGCCTGAGGCGTGCGTTGCTGAACTTCAAACTCAAGCTGTTCAATCGGCAGCGCCTCAGGGCGCACCTTCGGCACGCCGGCTTCCGTCAGGGCCGCAGCCAGACGCTCGGCATCAAAGGCCGCTTTCCGAAGGCCGTTTTCCGCGTCCACCAGGATAAATTCATGTGAATCGGGGCCGGCGGCGAGGCGATACCAGAACATCGTCCCATCGGCAAACCATTGCGGGTCAACATTATCCCTAAATACCTTGCCGCTGAATCGCGCCCGCAGGGCCTGAGCGCGTTGGTAATCAGCCGACGTTCCGCCTGCCTCGATAAGACCCAAAAAGAACAGAACAACAAGAAGTGCTGTGGTTGATGCGGCGTTTGTCCAATCGGTGGCCTTCATAAAGATGTCCCCGAAAAAGGGTTGAAAACTACAATACTGTACCATTTGAGGCATTATCATAACGTGAAGGTTGATGATTGTATAGGTTTTTTGGGGATAATTTTACATTTTCTTAACCGTTCACGGGTATTTTGGGGGGATTGAGCAACGCACTCAATGCCAAAATGCCCATTTACAACGGATTTTCCGAGAGTGGTTTTACACTAACTTGATGCCACCGTCAAAAGTACGTCATTGGTGAAATTTTTCATAACTAATTGAAAAATAATGAGTTTATGTGATTTTTATGCGTGACAGGCCAGGTCGTCGATTTATAATATAACCTGTT
>DSDR01000331.1 GCA_011048645.1 Phycisphaerales bacterium | reverse complement strand
TCCTGAGCGGCGTCCAATGCCTGCTGAATGGTTTCAAAGGGCTGTTCGGGCGATCCGTTCGGGTCGTCTGATCCGACCGGACTGACAAACCATTGCTGAGCGGAAGCCGCCCCCGCGGCAAAACCGATAAGCATTACACAGAAGTACAATCGCTGCATCATCATCACTCCCCTCAAATTTAATTGAGTTCTGATTATCTGTTCTATTTCAATTTCCGCACACGCAATCGTTACATCAGCGTGCGTTTGACGTCTGAATCAACGCGGCCGTCGGTTCTTTGGGGCGTCGCCACGTTCCAATCCCATCCCACCATAAGGCCGCATAATCAACGCAGCCTTTTTGTGCTTGATCGCACATGCGGTCCCGAATCATCTGATGGACAAACCGCATACAGGCAATTTGTCCCATGTGCCAGGCTTTTGCTCCGATTTCCGCGGTTTTGGCCTGAATCTGCTGCAATCGACCGCCGGGGCCGCAATACAATTCGATCAGCTCTTCGACGCCGTCGCGAAACGTTTGCTCCCACTCACGCCGTAAATTCAGTTCCCGCTGCTCCAGCGACTCGAGCAGTGCAACGTTTTCCCGCTGAATTCGTCGCTTTTCGGCTCTGGCCTCGGCAAGCCGTCGCGCTCGATGACGCCGGCTTTCCGGAAGGATGGCCTCAATAAGACCAATGACCGAATCCAACAGCACCCACGTCAAAAATGTCATGGCCAGCGTTCCCTCGGCCACAATGCGTATCACCGCTGCAGGTTCGGAAATCCCGTAACTGCCGAGCAGTCCGGCCACCGCGCCGAGAAACGGGGCGGCGTCATAAAAAAGCAGATACGCCGGCGAGGTCGATAACGGGTGTTCATCGATATATTGTGCTCGCACCACGCCGCGAAACAGTGCAAATAAATACAGCGCCAGCAAGAATGCAAATAATACCACCCCATAACCGGAGATTGAAAAGATCAACCACCAGTTGACCCCCGCCTGACGCAACGACACGACCAGCAGCGCCGAGGCGCACACGAGGAACCACACCGTCCCCAGTATATGAATACGTTTTAACAACCGCTGCGCATTCATGACAGATCAATCCCCCCATAACCGGCGATTACAGCCCGCCCATCATCTGGACGGTACGACCGCCCTGCAGGATCGGCCCGACAATTTCGCCGACCGTTATACCGATGGCCGCAAACACCGTCGGCGGAACATAGATAATGTCGCCTTCTTCCAAAAGCACGATTTGGTCGGTTCGACCGCGAATGACCATATCGCGATAGTTCAGTCGGAAAATTTTTGAAGGCTCTCCGCCCATCAGCGAGGGGCGAATGACCTGAATCTGTTCTTTCCAGGCGTAATCGGTCGGAATGGCCTTGGCCAGCGCCGAGAGCGTCGTTTCGCGACCGGTAAAGATTTTAGCGCCGGGCTGGCGGACCTGACCGAGCACATAATACAGTTTGCTCTGGTTGTTGACACGGACATCAATGGGATAGTCGCCGGTCAGTTTGTACAGATCGCTGAGGCGCTGGGCAATCAATTCGGCCACTTGCCGCGGCGTTTTTCCGGCCACGGGAATCTCGCCGATTTTTTCATAGGAAATCATCCCGTCGGGTCGGATTTCCTGGGTTTGTCCCAGTTGCGTGCCGCTATCGCGCAACTCGGGAACATCGCTGGCGACCACCGTGATTCGGTCAGGCGGCTGGATAATGTAATCCTCGCCCGTAATATCGGCTTCGTCCGGCGCCAAAAAGGCGTTGAGATCTTCGGCCTGAGCCGCAAAACAGCCGCTCAGCACCACCATCGCCGTCAGCAACACCCCCGCTGCCAGTACCGTACGCATCCACATAGGCCGGCCCCTTTCGATTTGAAGATTTTCCCGCTGGTTAACAATCCGAAAATAACGTTGTTATTATACTAAACGACCGTTATTCTGTCAAGTCTATAAATTCTCTATCTCCCCCTGTGTCCGATAGTTGCATAATCAAGACTGATTGGGTCCGCTTGTTGACACCGGATCCTCACCCCGCTCGTCCGATAATTTCGCCGGGATTGACACGGTATGCGTCGCGAAGGCATCAATGAACCGGAATACACCGCAACCGATGTGAGGATAACTTTCGTGCAAAGGAAACGCTAATTTTGCGCAAAGTTTTTGTGTACCGTAAGTTCCGTTTCCTTTGCTCGACTGATTTTGCTATAATTCCAAGGGATGCGAGGGTATGTGCGGCCCGCCCTGAACGTCAGAAAAAATGGTCTTTTACTGCGGAGTTGAAATCGGGGACAAGGGCCATTGCTTTTCGAATGCGGAGAACGGCTATGGACAAGACAATGGGGGTGATGTGATGTCATCGGTCTGCAAGCACAAGAGACGGTTGGTTTTTTCTTTCTGTGCCTTGCTGGTTTTAATCGCCGCGGGCAATACCCTCGCCGGCGGGCCGGTCGGGTTTGCGGCGATGGACGGCCAGGGGATTCATTATCTGGCCGGGGGAACGACCGGCGGCGCAGGAGGCCGGGCGGTTACTGTTGAAACCCTGTCGGATCTGGACTATTACCTAACGCAGACGGCGCCGTATATCGTTCAGGTCAAAGGACACATTGCCTCGCCGACGCCGGGCCGGATCAACGTCAAAAGCAACAAAACCCTCATCGGCCTGGGCAATGACGCGGCCATCATCAATCAGGGACTGAATCTCAACGGCGTCAGCAACATCATCATCAAAAATCTGACGATCCGCGATTATCATATGATGGGCGATTATGACGGCAAAGTCAACGACTATGACGCCATTGCGCTGCGAAATGCCCATCATGTATGGATCGACCGCTGTCATCTGTCGCGGGCCGGCGACGGGCTGCTGGATATGACCTATGCGTCCGGCTATGTGACCGTGTCCCGGACGATCTTCAGCTATCACAACAAGGCCTCTATTGCCGACGGACGTGAAAACCCGCTGCATATCGGCAAATACACCTTTCATCACTGCTGGTTTAACAATACGGTGCAGCGCAACACCGCTTCGTCCCGTGCTGATCTCCACGTTTTTAACTGCTACTTTCTGGGGGTGCGCAGCTACTGTATGAACGCCCGCACCGATACTCGGATCCTGCTTGAACACACCTACTTTCAGCAAAGCAAATCCCCCTACTACGGCGAGAACGGCGGACGGGTACAGGTCAGCGGCAACATTCTGGATCAAACAACGGGCTATACGATTGCTCAGGATCACGACTTTGTTCCGCCCTATGCGTACACGGCCGACAAGGCCGCGGATGTCCCGGCAAAAGTCACGGCTCAGGCCGGACCGGGCGGATTTCATAATGATGCGGGACACGGCGCCATTCGCGTCAACTTTCTGCCCGCCGGCAGGCCGGAAACACAAGGGTATTTGTCTGACTACGGATACGTCTTCGGCGATCGGGGCAACGGCTACAGCTACGGATGGAACGCCGCGAATACCGCCAACGCCTTGTGGCGGCTGACGACCAGTTACAAAGATGAGGCATCGCAAGTCCCGGTCGATCAGGATCTTCGCCGCAACGGCCTGATCACTATGGACAACGGCAGTCGATACTGGCAAATCGCCGTGCCGAACGGACTGTATCACGTTACGCTGATGTGCGGCGATCCGGGCGATCCGCGGAACATCACGCCGGCCAATAATGTGTATCGCAATAATACGATAAGCATCGAAGGCGTTGTCGCCGTCGATCCGGACGGCGCGTTGCTGTGGGATTACGATGAATACACGACTGTGGTTCAGGTAACCGACGGTCGGCTGACGATTGCCCAGGGGCCGGGCGGTTCGCAGGCGGCGATTTGTTTTGCGGAGATTCGACCGGCGCGAGCGCCGGTGGCGGTCGAAACCATCGGCCCGGGGCTGTTGTGTCGGTATTATGAGGGGCAGTGGACTTTTCTGCCGGACTTTGAGGCGCTGACACCGATCGCGCAAGGCGCTGTCGCTAACTTTGATCCGGGAGAGATGGCGGACCCCAACAACGGGTTGGGATGTGTTTTTGAGGGCCTCATCGACATTCCGGCGGACGGTTGGTACCTCTTCATAACGGAATCAACCGGCGGCAGCCGGCTGTTTATCGGGACGACGGAAGTGGTGGACAATGACGGCGCGTTCGGGCTGAAGGAATCGTCCGGCGGGATTCTGCTCACCGCCGGGCTGCACCCGATTCGCCTCGAGTGGTTTGATCTCGGCGAGAATGACGAGTTGGGCGTCTATTGGGCCTCGGACGCCTTTGGCAAAGAACGCATTCCCGACGACCGACTGGCCCGGCCGTGGCGCTACGGCGATTTGAACGGCGATGGAGTCGTCAACGCGGAGGACTTATCCCTGTTTACCGAATTCTGGCTGCAATACGACTGCGATCGTGCCGGCGGCCTGGACAGAAACGCTGATTGCCTGATTAACGGGGTGGAATTTTCCACATTTGCCGAACAGTGGCTGATGACGCCCTGAATATCATTCTGAAATGAACTTCATACAGGAGACTTAAACGTGAAACAATTATTGCTATTGCCGTTGATTGTGATGTGTATGTCCGCCGTTGTTCGAGCCGATGGATTCGGACGTCAGACGACCGGCGGCGCGGGCGGTCAAGTCATCACGATTGACGGCAGCCAGACCAATGCGGCGGCGCTTTTCAAAAGTTATGTCGAAACGGCGGGCACGCCCTATATCGTTCAGGTCAAAGGAACGATCAACCTCGAATCGGTCGGCGGGAAGGTGTCGCTGCGCGCCAACAAAACCCTTCGCGGCATTGATTCCTCGCCGACGATTATCGGCCAGATCGGCTTCAAGAACGGCGTATCCAACGTCATCATTGAGCGGCTGAATATCACCAATCCTTACGACTGGGGCGAAGGCGACGGCGTCAGCATCAAAGAAAAAATTACCGATGTGATCGTGACCCGATGTACGTTCTATGACTGCACCGACGGCCTGCTTGATATTACGCGCGAGTCGGATAACGTTACCGTCTCGTGGTGCCGATTTTATTTTACAGGACCGGGCTATAACAACAATCGCGTCAGTCTGATCGGCGCCAGCGACAGCCATACAAGCGACTATGGCAAGCTTCGCGTGACGTTTCATCACAACTGGTTCGGCGCCCTTTGCTGGCAGCGGATCCCGTCGGTTCGATTCGGCAAGGTACATCTCTATAATAATTTTTACGACTGTCCGGGCAATCTGTATGGTGTGCGTTCGCGAATCAAGGCCGAATGCCTCATCGAAAACAACTACTTCCGGCAAATCAACGATCCGTATTATGTTTATATCGCCGGCGAGCCGCCGGCCGATTACGGCAAGATCTCCGCATCTGATAACCTCTTTGAGGACTGCACCGGCCAAATCGATCCCGGCACGGACACGGTATTTATGCCGCCGTATGACTATAACCTGGATCCGACCCGAACGGTTCCCGTCATCGTCCAATATGGCGCAGGGGCCGACGGCAAAGAGGGATATCCGCCGCACTGGCTGTTCGGACTCTACGGCGATTTTGATTTGAACGGGCTGGTCGATGAAGCGGATTTGCTGACGCTCGTATGGTACTGGCTGACAGAGGACGACATTTTCGATGCGGATTACAACGACGACGGTGTGATCAATTATATTGAATTTGCGCTCTTTGCGGACAACTGGTATCGCATGCCGTCGGATTTAACGCCGCCCGAAGCGCCGCAAAACGTATGGGCGCTGGGTCAAAACGGACAAGTCCGCCTGAACTGGACGGCCAATGAGGAACCGGATCTGGCGGGCTACTGGGTCTATCGCACCACGGCGTCGGGAACGGACTATCAGCGGCTGAATGCATCGCCGCTGGCGCTGCCGGGCTATACGGATACCGATGTCGTGAACGGCACATTTTACTATTATGTGGTTCGGGCGACGGATATGAACGGCAATGAATCCGGGCCGTCGAGCGAGGGATGCGCCCAGCCGGCGGCGGGAGCGGCAGGTTTGATTCTTCAGGAAAATGCGACCGGTTTTTGCGGCGTTGACGGAATCGTGGATTTGGGCAAACATCCCGGTTTCACCGGCGCCGGATTCAGCGATACCACAAACGCGGCCGGCAACGGCATCGACTGGAAAGTCCGTATCACAGAAGATGGATCGTATATGTTTCGCTGGCGGTATGCCAACGCTTCCGGCGACCGACCGGCCAAACTGATCATCAACGATTCCGTCATCGTTCCGTCAATCAGCTTCCCCGGCACCGGGGCATGGGACAACTGGAACGAGATATCGGTGGGGTTCCTTCTCAGTTCGGGGGTAAAAGAGGTGCGGCTTGAGGCGGTCGGCGGCGAAGGACTGGCCAATATCGACTATCTGCGCATCAGCGGTCCGGCAATTGAGGCGGTCGCATGCGATTGAACGGCTTCCGCGTCAGGCAATGATGCGAATCAGTCCCCAGAACAGAACGATCATCCCCAGCGTAACGCCGACGCTGATCAAAAAACCGACGACGTCGGTTCGGGTCCATTTGCAGAATTCCCAGTCGGAACGCGCGAACAGTTTGGTGTGATCGAAGCGCGTCGGGTCGGCGAAGCTTTGTTGCACCTGCTCAGCGTCCTTTTGGGGGTCGGGATCCACGGGCGTTTTCATCTTCGCATAAAAACAGGCGATCGTCTTTTCCAGCCCTTTGTCATGCGTGAGCAGACTAATCGGAATCAGCAGCACAAACGGCAGCGCCAGGGCAACCAGATAGCGCAGCGTCAGCAATCCCGACGGTGTGAAAGCCTGTAAATCAAAACCAAGGCATCGCGCAATGACCAGTTCCGTATGCAGTCGGCCGATTCCGGTCATCGGCGCATCGAGATCAGTCGGGTCGGTTCGGGCCACGGCGTCAAAATAGATCGGCGCCGCCGGGACAATGACCGGCTTTTCAATGTGCTGTCCGACCTGCTCGGCAAGGCCGTCGGCCACGTCATCAGCCGAGGCCTGTAC
>DSDR01000252.1 GCA_011048645.1 Phycisphaerales bacterium | reverse complement strand
CTGCGGGATTGCGGGCAACCGCACGATTCCATTCTCCGGTCAGTTTCTGATAGGTACATATATTTAGCCTCACACCAGTATTGTAAATCGCGTGAATAAAAGGAGTTGCATTTTCACCTCAGGCGCGGACGTGTTTGGCCGATATAATAACAGCGGACAATGGAGAACCGGCGGCCTTCGCGGCAAAACGGGAACAAACAGAAATGAATCCGCAAGACGGATATATTCAATACATTGTGAATCCAAAATCCGGCGCCAGCAGCAATAAGCAGTTGGTGTGCGGGTTTAAGGACTATCTGCAGGCACACGACTACGACGTGCGACTGGTCTTTACCGAGTCGCTGGAGCATGCCTGTGAGCTGGCCACGCAGGCAGCGGTGGATTATCGTTGCAGCCTGGTCTGCGCCGCCGGCGGCGACGTGACGCTCCGCGAGGTCATTCACGGTCTGGAGGGTTCCGACAAGACGTTATTGCCGATTCCGGCCGGCACGGAAAACCTGCTGGCCAACGAACTGGGCTTTGACCTGAGCGTTGAGAAGCTCATTAAGGCCTTTGAGGGCGATTGCAAGCGCCCGCTCGACCTGGGCATGATCAATGGCAAATGCTTTACTTCCATTGCCGGGTTCGGCTTTGACGGGGCGGTTATTCATCGCATGCACGCCTGGCGGACCGGTCACATCAACCATCTGGATTATTTCTGGCCGATCTGGCGGACGTTCTGGGAATACAACTTTCCGCCGATACGGGTCGAGGCCGACGGCAAAGAAATCTTCAACGACAGGGGATTGGTCTTCGTCGGCAACATCAGCCGCTACGCCATCGGCCTGAGCATTCTCAAAAACGCCGATTACGGCGACGGTCTGCTGGATGTGTGCATCTTCGGGTGTACCCACCAGGCTCGATTGCTCTGGCACGCGGCCAAGACCGTTTTCAAACGACACGCCCCCGGCAAAAATGTCGTCTATACGCAGGCCAAATCCATCCGTGTCGAACCGGTCGGCGACCAGAGCATTTATGCTCAGATCGACGGCGATCCCGGCCCGGACTTGCCCGCCGAGATCCATATCATCCCCGAAGCCATCCATGTACTCGTTCCGCCGGGCGCCAAACCGGCCGGCATACGCACCCGTCTGCGAAGAATGATCGGATAACTTCGCAAATGAGGGAGGTGAGAATGTGTGCAAAATATGGTTAAGGGCGGAAGAGTTTTATCTCAATCTACACTCAGACGAGGTCGTTGTCAACCCCAAGAGAGGGGTGCGGCTATTTTCTACAATTCCGGTATCATTTCCGGATAAATGGCGCCAGCGGGGTTGATTTTGAAGATGTAAATCAGTCCCGGCCGCAGGCGCTTATAGACGACGTTTCCGAAAATAGCCTGGATGCCCATATCTTCGAGTTTGTGCGGGTCATTGGACAAATCCCAAATCTCGTGCCAGAACTGCTCGCGCTGCTGAAGCGAGAGCTTCTCGCTGATCGCGCGATACCGAGCCGGCTCCGTGTACGGCGTATGGATCGGCTGGCCGTCTTCCGGCCGCATGGTTTCGCCATAGACGCGCCGCCACAGATACATCGCCTTTTCCCGGCCTTCCATCACCATCGGTGCGGTAAACTTGACGATCAGCGCATCAAAATGCACGATGTCGCCTTCGATCTCAAATTCCTTTTGAAGCACACGCCGGGTGATGTCTTTCGGGTCGGTCTCGACGAACAGCAGCCGCGTGGTCAGCACACCGTCGTGCGAGGTCTGCTCAATGACCTTGGCGTAGCCGATCTGCGTTTCATCGGTCAGATTCGCAATCGCCCGCCGCAGCTCAGTGTTTTCAAAGATCAGTTCTTCGACGACCGGATCCACCGTCCACTGCCGCCAGAGAACATACCCGCCGCCGCCGGCAATCGCGATCAGACCGAGGGTCAGTATGTGTTTCAATAAGGACACGTTCGACAGTCTTGCCATTATTGCAGTCCATTGTCCGCGTCTCGGATTCCGGACGGCAGCCGCAGGCCGCTGCGGCCGTTTTTGTTGTGAAAGTCCACGATAATCTGGGCGGCCTCTTCCGGATCGTCGGTCAGAGCAAACAGCTTCATATCGTCCGGGCCGATATATTGATGTTTTTGCAGCATGACCTGTTCAATCCAATCGATCAGGCTCTGCCAAAAGTCCCGCCCCATGCACACCACCGGGAAATAGGCCTGCTTGAGCGTCTGGATCAGCACCAGCGACTCGAAAAACTCGTCCATCGTGCCGAATCCGCCGGGCATCACCACAAAGCCGTGGGCGTATTTGAGAAACATCACCTTCCGACAGAAAAAATAGCGAAATTGCAGCGACATGTTCTGGTATTTGTTGGGAACCTGCTCGTGCGGCAGTTCGATATTCAACCCGACGCTTTTGACTCCGGCCTCGCGGGCGCCGCGATTGGCCGCTTCCATCAGTCCGCCGCCGCCGCCGGTGATGACTGCAAAGCCGGCCTTGCCGATCTGGCGGGCCGTTTCCACCGTCAGATTGTAATAGCGGCTGCCTTCGGTTTCCCGCGCCGAGCCAAAAATAGATACTGCCGGTCCAATATGGGCCAGCTCGTCAAATCCTTCCACAAACTCGGCCATAATCCGAAACACCCGCCAGGTCTCGTCCCGCATCGTACTGTATTCTGTCATTGATCGCTCCGAAATTACGAGATGATCTTATCGAAAAACACACAGTGCCATTATATCGTCCAAATGGCCCCGATTGTTCAAATTTTCCAAACAACCTTATTTCGGACAAAAAAAGATTCCTTTTTTTGATACCCCCCCTACGTGACTCATAGTCCGTTGATGTATGGTCGATATTCGCGATGATGCTGTGAATTGTTCTTGGAGGTTACGATGTCCCGAAAAAACGGCGAGTCGATTCAAGTGCGAATCGGTCTGCGAATCAAAGAACTGCGAAATCAACGCGGCCTGAGCCAGGAAAAACTGGCCATGCTTGCGGACTTGGACCGCACATACATCAACAGCGTCGAAAACGGAAGACGCAATATTTCCATTAACTCATTGGCCAAAATTTCGGCCGCACTGGGATATACCCTTCAGGATTTTTTCAAAAGCGATCTATTCGGGATAAAAAACCGATGATTCAGATATGAAAGGCAGCACACGAATCCTTCGTCTGTCTGGTTTGGGTCGATGGGGTTACTCATGCGTGGACAGAAATAATACAAAGCTGTAGCGATCACGACAAGAATATCATATCCCGATGATATTCGATAGCCTTCGCATCAGGCTTGAATTTATGGGGCAAAAGAATAGGTTTGCCTTCGATTGATTCAAATGCGGCCTGATGGAGCAAACAGGGTTTTTGGGCTTTAAGTCGAGAAGAAACCAATATACGGTTATCATTGGCAACAGTGATAAGGCCTCTGTCAAATGCACGGTCATGAAGAGCGCAAAGGCACAGTCCGTTCCGTGGATTGGCGCGGAGTGATTTATCTTTAGACCAAGGAACGATATGACTGGCATTTAACAACGGCAATATTTTCAGATGGCACATTGCACAGGTGTAATCATAGCTGGACAGTACCGCATCCCTGAAAAAACGCTGTACCAGCCGGGCGCGAACTGTCCGTGAAGTTTCTGTCTCTGCAAACTCTCGGTCAAGAGCGGCCTCTGATTCGGTGTGAATATTCAGCCGAGACAATACCGTTTGGCTTTGGAGTGCCAGTCCTTCCCAGTTCTCATTAAACTCCTCCCAGATAAGAAAGTCTTGCTTGCTCCCGTGTGCCAGTCCTTTTATATTGCGTTTTTGCTGGGCCGGATCAAGGGTGGCAAAATTACACATCTTCATACTGACCGCACTGGGCGTTCGTCCAATATACTTTGCCAATTCAACGACAGCAGGATGAGTGGAATGGATTTTCCCAAATGGCGTCCGGCAATAAAGATTAAACGCCAAGATCAACTCCTCACGAGTCCACGGTTTTCGCATTTGTGCCATTGCAGTAAATTGATCAGGACAAGCGACCGATTGATAACTTAAATCCGCCGGGTACGCGGTGTGCCGGGCCGGATTCGCTTCCCGATATGCCACGGTTTTATACGCTGTGGATTCACTTTGCCCTATACAAAACGCGGTTTTTGGCTTAAAAACCGCGTTTTGACAATTGGGCCGGGTTGGATTCGAACCAACGAAGGCTCTCGCCAATGGATTTACAGTCCATCCCCTTTAGCCACTCGGGCACCGACCCTGTTGAATACAGTATTTTACCATTTCTTTTCTCAAAATCAACCCCGAAAATGCATTTTTTGTCGCCCGCCAACAAAAAAAACCCGCACCAAGGCGGGTTGTTTTATCCCTGACATCATCGTCAATATTTTCGCGGGCATCGTGCCTGCGTGTGCTATTGCAGTGAGCCGGTTACCATTTTCCGCTCTTGCGAATCGGCGCTTGCGGATGGGTTTTCAGGCAGGCCTCGGTCTTTTCGAGCATTTCGTCGGGCAGGCTGTAAGGGGTCAGTTTGCCGGACATAAAGGCGTCATAGCCGGACAAATCCATCAGGCCGTGTCCGCTGTAACTGAATAAAATGGTCTTTTCTTTACCTTCTTCTTTGGCTTTTTTGGCTTCCTGAATGGTCGCAGCGATCGCATGGCTGGTTTCGGGAGCACAGATAAACCCTTCGGTGCGCGCCCAGGTCAATGCCGCTTCGTAACATTCGACCTGATCGATGGCGCGAGGTTTGTGAAGCCCCTCGACACAGCACTGGCTGACCAGCGGCGCCATGCCGTGGTAGCGCAGACCGCCGGCATGAATCGGCGGCGGGACAAAATCATGCCCCAGACTGAACATCGCCAACAGCGGCGTCATACAGGCCGTATCGCCGTGGTCATAGGCAAACGGCGCCCGGGTCAGCGTCGGACAGGCGGACGGTTCGACGGGAATAATCTCAATCTCGGCGCCATTGATCTTGTCAGCGGTAAACGGAAAGGCCAACCCCGCGAAATTGCTTCCGCCGCCGGCACAGCCGATGACAATATCCGGCGTTTTTTCGCCGATGCTCCGGAGCTGGGCCTTGGCTTCCAGCCCGATGATGGTTTGATGCAGCATCACATGGTTCAGCACGCTGCCCAGCGAGTAGCGGGTCGTGCCGCTGGGGTCGTTTACCGCCTGCTCAACCGCCTCGGAGATGGCGATGCCCAAACTGCCGGGGGTGTCGGGATACTTTTCAAGAATGGCACGTCCGGACTGGGTCTCCGTGCTCGGACTGGCAACGCAATTGCCGCCCCAGACCTGCATCATCAACTTGCGGAACGGCTTCTGGTCAAAACTGATGCGCACCATAAAAACTTTGCACTCCAGCCCGATCAGAGCGCACGCAAACGCCAACGCCGAACCCCACTGGCCCGCCCCGGTCTCTGTGGTCAGCCGTTTGATGCCGAACTGCTTGTTATACCAGGCCTGAGCGACGGCGGTGTTTGGCTTATGACTGCCGGGAGGACTGGTGCTCTCATCCTTGTAATAAATCTTAGCCGGTGTGTCCAAATATCGCTCCAGGTACACTGCCCGTCGCAGAGGCGCAGGACGCCACCGATACAAGATATCGAGAATTTCTTCGGGGATATCGATCCAGCGCTGCGTGCTGACTTCCTGCTCGATAATATTCATCGGAAACACGGGCGCCAACATATCAGGGCTGATGGGTTTACCGTCCGGCCCCAACGGGGGCAAAGGGGGATTCGGCAAATCCGCGGCCAGATTATACCATTGACGGGGGATGTTTTTTTCATCCAGCAATATTTTTCGGTTCATTGGGTATCTCCTGGGTATAAAAACTGTTTACTGAACGAATCGTTCTGTTTGAGTATCCTTGCACCACGGGTAATTTTGCACAAACTCACACCCAACTGTTCGGCGATTTGACGCTGGGGCACGCCCTCGGCCAATTGCCTCATCAATTCCCATCGCAAAGCCAGGTCATTTCGCTCCGCCGGCGTTAAGATTTCCTCCAGAAAACGCTGCATCTGTTCAGGCTGCTGAATGCGACACAGCACGGAACAAATTTCCTTAATATAAGAGGGGTTTATGACTTTTTTGTTTCTGGACATAGTAACAACTTAAAAAAGACAGGGCAAAAAGTAAAGTGCTATTCCGGAAAAAAGAAGGAAAATTATTCTTTTCGCTTAGAACCGGCTGGTTTGCGACCTATATGTGTATCCTATTGGATACATAAAGACTCTTTTTTGTATGGGCAAATTTGCGTATTCGCTTTGCCTTGTGATTTCGGCAATGCGTGCGTTTTAGCGCCCGTGAGCAGACTCATCGTTCGATACTGGTATTTCGGCGCATCAATTTGTATTTTGCTGTACGTTCACGGGTCGCAAGCCCCGGCGGCGTAAAATTATCGGTTGACTTTCAGTCGGTTTTCATTTCTAATTTATCAACTCGTAAGCCGCATAAGCAATGCTTATTATCCGCATTATTAACACTGAAAGTACGGACTAAACAGGAGAATACTATATGCCCAAACGGGACGACATCCACAAGGTTTTGATCATCGGTTCCGGCCCCATCATCATCGGTCAGGCGTGTGAGTTTGACTACTCGGGCACGCAGGCCTGTAAGGCGCTGCGCAAACTGGGCTACGAAATTGTTCTGGTCAATTCCAACCCCGCGACAATTATGACCGATCCGGGGATGGCCGACCAGACCTATATCGAACCGCTAAATGTCGCATCGCTGACCAAGATTATCGCCAAAGAACGTCCCGACGCCTTGCTGCCGAACCTGGGCGGGCAGACGGGTCTGAACCTGGCGTCGGAACTGAACAAAGCGGGCGTGCTTGAAAAACACGGCGTGAAAGTCATCGGCGTCCAGCTTGACGCGATTGAACGCGGGGAGGATCGGATCGAATTCAAAAAGACGATGGCACGACTGGGCGTGGAAGTGCCCCGCAGCCAACCGGCCTACACCGTCGAACAAGCCGAGGCCATTGCCATGGAACTGGGCTTTCCGGT
>DSDR01000254.1 GCA_011048645.1 Phycisphaerales bacterium | reverse complement strand
CAATGATACCACACATATCGCCAATATCAATACTATTCTCCATCCAAATCATTATATTCTTAAGATTTCCCATGAACCCCTTTTTAGAGTGGACTCAATTGATAATTGATTTTTGAATACAGGAATAATATATTGCGACGTCTTTTTGGCAAGTTTCTATTGTAGTTGACTTGGGAGGGATGTGAGATAAGAGCGGATAACAGGACAAAGCCTTCTATGATTTAGTTTTTAAGTTGATTCGTTCTTGACAGAATGGGCTGTATCGGTTACCGTCTTGCGTTTCATTTGAGATGTCCAGAACGCGAGAGGTAACGCATGAGCGATAAAGGGAATTTGACCGCATTTTGGCGAGTGCTGGGGTACGTCTGGCCTCAGTGGCCGCGTTTGATTGCGGTGTTTTTGTGGGCGCTGCTGATTTCGGTGATGTTTTCGGCCTCGTTTCTGACGATCATCCCCTTGCTGAAGGTGATGATGGAGGAAGAGGGGCTGCATAGCTGGGTGGATCGGAAAATCTGCAATCGGCGGTATGGAATGGATTTTTATGTGCCCAGCCGCAGCGATTTTGCCGACGACGAGGCCGATGTCGTGCAGTTTCTTTTGGTCAATCGAATTGACAGCGATGCGTGGGCCGACAGCCTCGGATTGCGGCAGGGCGATTTGATCGCCGCCGTTGAGCGTCAGGATACCTCCGAGCGCACAACCAAACCCGCCGTGATGCTCGAATGGCTGGCCGTTTCGCAAGAGCAGACCATCCTCGAATTGACGATTCGCCGGCCGGATGTTCAGGGGCGGGTCGAAGTGTTGTCGGTTTCGGACGCGATCCCCCTCAAGCCGTTTTTTGCCGATGCGGCGCAATGGCCGCTGAGTTTCATCCCCCGCGACAGCAGCAGAGAAACGGTCTTTAACGCGATGGTGCTGGTGATAGTGGGGCTGACGGTGGTGACGATTCTGCGCTGTTTGGCGCGGTATTATCAGTCATTCCTGGCTGAAAAGATTGTGTCTATCGCGAACGCACGGCTTCGCGAGGATGTCTTTCGGCATGTAATGTTTATGCCGGTGGGCTTTTTTTCGTCCCGCGGCACCAGCGACACCACCAGCCGGATTATCAGCGATGTGACCATGAGCGGGCGCGGGATTAAAATTCTGTTCGGCAAGACGCTTCGCGAACCGATGGTTGCTCTCGGCGCACTCGGTACGGCATTTATCATCAACTGGAAGCTGACGCTGATTTTTCTGTGTTCCGGCCCGATTGTCATCGGCGTCATTGCCGTTTTGGGACGGAAGATGAAAAAGGCCGCCAAAAAGTCGCTGGTTACCACCGCGCATCTGCTCGGACGGATTCAGGAGGCGATGGCGGCGCTGCGTGTGGTGAAGGTCTATAATCGGCAAAACTGGGAAATTGAGCAATATGAAAAGAGCAATCGTTCGCTGCTGAAGTACCACCTGCGGATGTCCAGGATCGAGGCGATGACCAGTCCGTTGATGGATGCGCTGGGTATGGTTGTCGGCGGAGCGGTGATCTTGATGGGCGTCGCGTGGGTCACGCATCAGTATGACGGGATGCAGCCCAGCTCATTCTTTGCGCTGCTGGCGGGTTTGGGGATCGCCGCCGAGTCCGTCCGCAAGGTCAGCGATGTCTGGAACAATGTGCAGCAGGCCAACGCCGCGGCCGAGCGCGTCTTTGCCGTTATCGATGAGCCGCTGGAAAAAGAAGAACCGAATGCCTTTGATCTCAAGCCGCTCAGTCGCGAGATTGAATTTCGTGATATCGTCTTTACCTATCCCGGCGCGTCGCAGCTGGCGCTGAAGGGGATTAGCCTGGCCGTTCCAGCCGGCCAGACCGTTGCGATCGTCGGGGCCAACGGGTCGGGCAAAACGACGCTGGTCAATCTGCTGCCGCGATTTTACGATCCGGACAGCGGGCAGATTCTTATCGATGGGCAGAACATCCATCAGGCGACGTTTGCCAGTCTGCGCGATCAGATCGGGATGGTAACTCAGAATATCACCACCTTTCACGATACGGTGGCCAATAATATCGCTTACAGCAAGCCGGACGCGACCCGCGATCAGATCGTCGCCGCGGCCCAAAAAGCCTATGCTCATGAGTTTATCTGCACGCTGCCGGACGGCTACGATTCGATGATCGGCGAGCAGAGCAGCGGGTTTTCCGGCGGGCAATTGCAGCGGATCGTCATTGCCCGGGCGATTTTGAAAAATCCAAGGATACTCATCTTTGATGAAGCGATGAGTCAGATTGACGCCGACAGTGAAGCCAAAATTCACAGAGCACTCGAAGAATTGATGAAAGGCCGGACTTGTTTTCTGATTGCCCACCGGTTCAGTACGGTGATTTCCGCGGATCGCATCGTCGTGCTTGATGACGGCCGCATCGTCGCCCAGGGCCGTCATGAGGAATTGATGCAGACCTGCCAAACGTATATTCGACTCTATGAGACGCAGTTGATCGGCGGGGTGTAAGAATTGATTCTTGAGTATTGATGTCGAAGTTGAAGATTTACTATATCAGTCCATCCTGGCGGGCGACGCTGGAGCAGGCCGGAATGCTCTGCGATAAGGCGATTCTGCAATGGGATCGCGGCCAGCGCATTGTCCGCAAGCATTGGGCCGATGTGTTTCGTGCGGATATAGACGGCTTGGGTACGGTGTATGTCAAACGTTATTTCCCACAGCGAAATCGCCTGTTGGGCGCGTTTCGCAACACTCAGGCGTTGCGGGAATATCGCAACTCGGCGACGATGGCGCGGCTGGGACTTGCCCAGCCCGAACCGGTTCTGGCGGCGGCCGTGTGCAATCGATTCGGTTTGATCAAGTGCGGCCTCTATATGATGCGCGAGGTTGAAAATGCCGAATCCCTGGACAAGATACTTGACCGAATGCGCCGCAGCCCGGATAATACGTTGCTGGAAATGATTGTCGATGAGCTGATTCGGGTTTTGGCGAGGCTGCACAAGGGCGATTTCTGCCACTGGGATTTTAAGCCCCGCAATCTGCTCGTGGCGCGACAAGCCGACGGCGTGGTCATTACCCCCATCGACAGCCGCTCCGGCAAACGGATGAGCCTGCTGACTCGAAGGGCGTATATCAAACGCGATTATGAATTTTTACTTGAAGAACCGCTGCTTGGGCCTTATGTGGAGCGGCGGCCGCGGCCATGAAGAGCAGAACCGATGCGATGGACTCTTTTGATATAACGTTGACGGCTTCGGATCAAAGCCGGCACATCGTGCAGTGCGGCCGACGCCTTCGCGCAATTGCCGGGCGGCGCAGCGTCTTTGAGGGGATTTACGAGGGGCGGCCGGTCATTGTTAAACGATTTGAAGATATATTTGGTCGTTTTCGGTGTCGGCGTGAGCAGCGGGGGCTGGAGCGGCTCAGGCGGTGTGGGTTGGCGGCGCCGGAGGTTCTGTTGGCCGGGAAAGACGACAAGGGACACTATGTTCTGGTAATTGAGAAGATTGAAAACGCCGTCGATGTGCTGGATGCCTTAAAGTCGGCCCAGTCGCCGCAGGCCGCCGAGTCGTTATTGCTCGCGATTGTCAGCTATGTCGCTCGAATGCATCGGGCCGGGGTTGTTCAGCTTGATCTGCATTCGGGTAATTTTCTCGTTTCAGAATCTGAAATTTATGCGATTGACGCGGCCAAATTGAAATTTCGGTCAAAACCAATCTCGTTTGATGACAGTTGTCGCCAGCTTGCGATGCTGTTGACCGGCATACCCGCTCGGTTTCTTGAAAAAGAACCGGAGTTGCTGCGGCTGTATGGTCGTGCCCGCGGCCTGAATCAGACGTCGGATTGGTACGACCGATTGCAGACGCTCAAGGCCCGCCGACGCAAGGCGTATTTGCCCAAGGCGCTTAAGAAGACCCTGCGGAACAGTAAACGCTTTTTTGTCCTGAATGAGCGGAATTATCGCGGTGTGTTCTTAAAAGAGGCCTTTAATGCAGAATCCGCCCGACGATTGATTGAATTGCTCGAAAATCGAAAAGCCGATGATGAGCGTACATTTATTCTGGATTTCGAAGGCAGACAATATAAAGTGATGCAGTTTAAGCCGAAAGACAAACTTCAAGCCCTGCAATGGCGACTGTTCGGCAGCCCCGCCCGCCGCCGCTGGTTGGACGAATGGGAGCGGTTTTATATTGATCCGGTCATTCAGCCGCCGGTGGGTATCCTTGAATCGAGTTGTGTTTCATTCAGCTTGAAACAGTGGATTTAATTCCGTTATGCAGTGAGAAAAATTAAATTGAATTCCAGGATTTTAGGTGTACCATAAACTTTAATTGGTCCAAAATGATCAGAAATAGCAGATATATGTATCAATGCGTATTTTCAAATCAGGTATGAAAAGACAATAGGTGCTCAATGATGAAGACCAATACCGTTACAAATGACTTAGAACAATTTGTATTGGAGAATACAGGCAATTCCATAAACAAATGGAAGCATTATTTTGAAATTTATGACCGTCATTTTTCAAGATACCGAGGCGCCGATGTGCATATTGTTGAGTTTGGAGTGTGTCATGGCGGTTCGCTGCAAATGTGGAAGACCTATTTTGGACCCAGCGCCCGCATATTTGGAATCGACATAAATCCTGAGTGCAAAAAACTTGAAGAAGAAAATATAGATATCTTTATTGGCGATCAAGAAGACAGGGCCTTTTTGAGGTCTTTGGCGAAAACAATTCCGCGAATTGACATTTTAATTGACGATGGCGGCCACAAAATGAATCAGCAAATCGCCACGTTTGAAGAACTATTTCCATTTATCGATGAAAACGGCATTTATTTATGTGAAGATTTGCACACTTCGTATTGGGAGAAGTTTGGAGGCGGCTATAAAAAAAATGGAACGTTTATAGAATACAGTAAAAATTTCATAGATTATCTTCATGCGTGGCATTCACAAAATCCTAAGAAACTGGATGTTACCGACTTTACAAAATCGGTGCATTCACTGCATTATTATAACAGCATTCTTGTGATAGAAAAGAGAAAAACAGTCAAGCCCAGTTGTATTGAAACAGGCACTGCCCGAGTTTCAAAATATAAAGCAAAGAAAAAATGGTGGAAAAAATGGTTCAAATGAATCAAGTAAATACGATTTTTTAGAAATATCCATTACTGACATAGATTTACTGTATGGTAAGCATCATTGTATTAACATGTAATAACCTTGAATCGGCTACGAAACTGTTTATTGACAGTTTATTTCAGTGCACTTGTGAGGATCAATTTGAATTGATCATAGTGGATAACGGTTCGAAAGACGGGACGGTTGATTATCTTAAAGAACTGTCGTCAAGGCACTCCAATATCAAGCTTATTTTCAATGATGAAAATAATGGATACAGCAAGGGGAATAATCAAGGTCTGAGAATCGCCAGAGGGCAGTATCTGTGTCTTGTCAATAATGATATCCTGTTTACGGCCAATTGGCTTGACAAGCTTGTTTCCATACTGCAATGTCATCCCGAAATCGGTCTGATCAGCCCTGTGGTCAATGAACCGGGCGACGCTGTCACAAGTGAAAACTATCTTGACAAAATGCCCTTGTCAGTCCAAACAAGAGACGGCTGTTTTCAATACAGTTTATCTGCTTCGTTCTGTTGTGTTTGTATGCATCGAAAAGTCTTTGAGAAGATTGGCTATCTTGATGAGGCGTTTACGCCTGCATATTATGAAGATGCCGATTATTGTCTGAGGGCATTGTATCAAGGGTATAAAAATGCAATTCTGCTCAATTCATTTGTATTTCATAACCACTGTCAAACATCCGGCACTTTGGCCGACAGGGCGGAGATTCGAAGGCGAAACCGATTGTATTATTACGATAAACATATTATTGCTGAATATATAGGAAAATTGAGAGATGAAAATAAACTTCTCAGGAAAAAGCTGTTCTCTTACAGAATCAAAAAAATATTCATAGAATTTATTTGCTTTTTTGTTCATCCAAAAAAACGAAAGAAAAAATGCAGAAAGCGATTAAACCATAAACTGCATCTGACCTCAAACGATGGCTGCAATTATGCTTCGGAAAATATTGATTATTTCTGATATTTCATATAAGTCAAAGGCTGTTTTTGTAGATCAAATTCCCAAATTGACCAAGGGATTTATTCGGCTCGGCCATGATGTGCGGTGCCTGAGCTACGGCGGCATCCTGGCGCAGTTCAGTCCCTTCAAGAGCCGTTCTTTGTCCAAGCTGCTGTGCAAAAAGAAAACAGATGAAACGATCTGCCGTTATGCAAAGCAGTATTGTCCGGATATGGTGTTGATTGGGTTTGCGAAATTTCTTGATGATGCAACAATCCGCGTGCTGCGAGAAAAGGCGCCCGCTGCCGTATTTGTGGGCTTTGACGGCGACCTCTGGCCCGGCAGAAACCCCGGCCGCATCGAGGCGGCTCGGGAACTGGATATTGTGTTGGCGACGAATAACGGCAGCTCGCTGGATGAATACCGGCAAGCCGGGGTGAAAAAGTGTGTCTTTCTTCCGAATGTCTGCGATCCGGACTTAGATTATCGGTATCCGGTTGATGGTCATATGCGTTCTGATATCCTCTGGACAGGAAAAGTGCAGCATAAAGGCAGTTTGAACAGCGGCGATACGCTCCGCCAGGATGTGCTGAGTCTGCTGGCCGCGGATTCACGTGCCCGGCTGTACGGTTGTTTGGGACGTTCGCAGATTGAAGGGCTTGATTATCTGTATGCCATCAGCGGCGCCAAAATCGGCGTATCCATTAACGCGATCAATTCTGTCCCGTTGTATCATTCAGACCGCTTTACGCATTATAGCGCCTGCGGCACGATGGTACTGGCCAAGCGCGTGCCGGATACGGAACGGCTGATGGAAGACAAAAAGCACGTCGTCTATTTTGATACCCCGCAGGAATGTATGGAGCTTATTGATTGGTATTTGGCACACGAAGAGGAACGAAAAAAAATCGCCGAGGCCGGGATGCAGCGCTGCCATACGTATTTTAATCCGACCCGAATCGCCGGTTATATTATCGAGTTGGTTGGGCGAGGCCGCTATGAAGCTCCCTGGGGTGTTTTTG
>DSDR01000313.1 GCA_011048645.1 Phycisphaerales bacterium | reverse complement strand
TACTCGTATCCCGTATCGGGCGGCTTGCAAAACGCCCCATCTATCCGTATCCCCCATCGGGCAGCTCGCGCTGCCGCGCTGTTGTGCGCGCTGGTGCGTTGCGTCATCGTACAATAGCCGAGCGGCGCGAGCCGCCGGATGACGACACCCACGGCGTTACGCCGTATCGGGCGGCTTACGCCGCCGCGCTGTTGCGCCGCGATGGTGTTTATGTGCCGTTATTGGTGTCCGGCAGCGGATGCGTCGGGGCGCAATTAAGCAGAAACACAACAGCACGGCGGGCGTCATCGGTCAGCCGGGTTATTTCGGTTCGCAGTGAACGATCGGGCAGGTAAATCAGATGGGTCAATTCCTGCCTGATCATTTCCGAGTCATCCCAAAGCGCCGTCAGCGCAGTCGTTTCCGGCGACTCAGGCAGACGGCGATGCGGCGACGCCACGAAAAGAAACACCGCAACCAGCACCATCGCCGCGGCCGCAATGAAAGGGCTTCGATAAGACAGATACAGCCTCGGAAAGATTCGCCCGCGACGTTCATACAAAACATCAAAATCGTGCAGCCGGTTCAACACGGCTGTTTCAATCCGTTTGACGCCTTGCGACGAAAGACTCTTGTCCGGTGCGATTCGCAAGTGTCCCTCCAGCCGAGCCAACCGCTGAATATAGGCACGGCATCGGTCGCAGCGTTGGATATGTCTGCTCAGTCGCGGGGCATTCTCAAGCCCGGCAAGATCGGCTGTCCATCGCATTCGTAATTGATAGAGTTGACACAGCATCATAAACGGTTCGTCCCTTCAATCAAAACGGTTCGACGCACGGGGTCGTCAGCGCGGTTCTCGGCGGCGATTTGGATGCGCTCGGCCAGTTTTCGTCGCGCCCGATGCAGCAACACTCGTACGCCGATTTGTGATCGATTCATAATCTTTGCAATGTCGGCAATCTCCATTTCCTGTTTGTATCGCAGCCAAAGGACCGTATGGAAGCTGTCGCCTATTTGCTCGGCCAGTTCCCACAACCAGTCCTGTTGAGTATCGTCATTGGCCTGAGCATCGATCATTTCGCTGCACACACGGCCGTCGAGCCGAGCGGGCTTTTTTTTACGATAACTGGATACAATCAATCGATAGGCAATGGTAAAGAGCCAGTTCTTCAGCGAGAATCGCGGATCAAAGGTCTTGATATTCACGAAGGCCCGCAAAAACGTTTCCTGCACGATGTCCTCGGCGTCCTGAACGGTCGGCGCCTTGTTAGCGGCAAAATCTCCCAGCGGCCGTGCGTAGCGCCGAACAATGGCCTCAAACGCCGCCCGGTCGCCTTGAGCGGCGGACCGGGCCAGCTGCGGATCGGTTTGTCCAGGGGCGTTCGGGTGCATTGCCGGCCTCGGTTGGATTATTTGATCTCTTTCGGGGCGTGCTGCCGCATCAGAGCAAACAGTTTGGGCGAGGGATAGCGAAATTCAAAGGCCAGACTGCTGTCGGTTCGTGTTACGCCGCAGGCCTGAACCAGCGGGGCCAGTTCCGGCAGATGCTGCACTTGCAGTGCGGCAAAGGCCAGCATGCCGCGAGCAACCTGTTCGACCTGCTGGGCCGCTTCGACGTTCTTTGCCTCAAGCTGCACAAAGGCACACATATCCCCTTCAATCTCGTTGACGATAACGGACATCATTCGGGAGTTTTGCAGCACAGCGGCGTGATCCTGTCCGCCGGTCAGCGACGATAAATCCGTCGCGGCCGCAGCGACAAATACACCTTGAGTGCCTTCCAGCAGAGCGCCGAGGGCTGAATCGGACTGTGTGGCCAGAGACGCCTTTTGACCGGCCAGCACATCGAGCATAGTCCGAACACGTTCGGCGCTTTGTGAAATCACGATCAGATTCTCAGCCGCAAATGTACCCACCTGGTCTTTGCCGCGTTTTTCATCCTGCCAGTGATACACGATGTTGCCTGCATAGGCGCTCTCATTGTAGGCCGGATTGAGAGACAGCAGGGCCAGCAGCTTTTCCCGATCGAATTGTCCCTGGATCAGTGCCACGGCGTTGGCCTCATCGGCGTCGGGGCCGAAGACGGTCAGGCTGTGAATATCGCGGGTCAGATCGCTGCCCAAAAGCTGCTTTATTGCATCGACTTTGGGCTGGTGCTGTCTAAGAATCTCGGCTGTGACCAAGTGGCCGAATTGACTGGCCGAAAAGGACTCAAAATCGATATGAAAAGCCCATTTGGCATCCGCCGGGACAGCCGCCGGGTTCAAGGGAGCGGCAAACAGACCCGCCGAGACGAGACTCGCCATAAAAAACACAAGACACTTTTTCATAAATCCATCCTTTCATTGACAAGGGTTGGGTTTTCAGCATCCACATTACGATATGGCGCCGATTCATTCCCTACATACGCTTGAAGAACGGATAGCGTTACAGCGGCCTGGAAAGATTCCTATTTTTTTGCATCACGATGGATACGGTGAAGGTCTGCGTTACGATTTTTCAGAGAGAATCAACCACATCGCGTGGACCATGCCCGGAATATAGCCAAGTATAGTCAGGATGATATTGATCCAAAAGTGCTTTTTAAGGCCGACTTGCAGAAACGCACCCACCGGAGGCAGGAGGATCGCCAGAATCAATTTGATCAACTGCATGGTTTGTCTCCCAAATAATCAGTAACATGATTGTTTTTGGTATTTTCCCCCCCATACGGGTTAAAAGCAATCTTCTTTTGCAGCCAGGATGAAAAAAAACGCAACCAGGGACAAAAAAACTTCGCGGCCGCAGGATTGGCGGATGCATTGTTGGGTGGTTCGATTCACGCCACGTTGAACACAGCGCAGCCGAGCCTGCCGCTCAATCTGTAATCCTACGGCGTCTTGGCCTCACGGCTGAGGTGCACCAGTTTCAGGTGGTGGAGCTGATTGTTTTTTTCAATCAGTTCGCAAGCCGCCTCGGCCTGGGCAAAAATCAGCTCAAACAACTGCAGATTCGCCTCGGCCGTTTCGGGGGCATAACCCTCCAGAAACACCAGTAGATAGCCACAGTGGACCCGCTCGGTAGCCAACTGACAAGCCGCCACGCAGCCGCCTTTGACCTTCATAATCAGCGGATCGTCTCCATCGTCCAGCCGGTCGCAGACCCGTTCAACCAAACGCTTATTCGGATCGAGCCAATACCCCACACGTCCCGGATGGCTTGTTTTCCATTGCCGATCCAAATCAGCGACCACCAGCGCCGGCCCGTCAGGCCCGACCGCCGCGAACAAATGACCGCAAACCTGCTCAATCAGCAGACCCGGCGAACTCAAAATGTCTTTATAGAGGTGTTCCATAACGTGTCGAATGTCGTCAAAAAATGCGGGCAACTGACGCAAAAATTGCAAAAAAATCAAAAAAACAACAACTTTTGCCGACCGCAACGAATTGGCCGTGTGGCCGTTTATTCGGAATTGAGGGCTTTGCGGATGCGTCCTTCTTTGTCGCGGAATTTGATCATATGCACACAGTTGCCCCGCTCGTTGTATTCCACGACATCCATATAGGCCCGAATCAGCAGCACGCCGCGTCCGGAGCACTTGTACAGATTGTCGCCGTGGCGGGGATCGGGCAGGCCTTCCGGATTAAAGCCGGAGCCTTCGTCCGTAATGGAAATGTCAATTTTTTCAGGTGTGATTAAACTTTCGGCCAGGATACGCTTGTTCGAATCGCCGCGGTTGCCGTGCTGAACGGCGTTCATAAAGGCCTCTTCGAGCGCCAGATGAACGCCGAAAACTTCATTTTCATCATAACCATGTCGTCGCGCAGCTTCCAACAGTTCCTGACAGGCTTGTTCCGTGGCGTCACGTTGCCCCGGCAGGTTCCAGGATTTGTGCCAGACTGTTTTGGAATTTGTCAACTGCTCAGCACCTCCGGTTTTGCTCCCAGAGTTTTTGCGAACAACGCCGTATGACGGCAAACGTCACCCGATATTACCGTTTCAGACCGACCAGCGCGTCGTCCTGATCGGGGAATATTTCAAAAATCTTATCCAGCCGGGTAATCCGGAAGACATCCATAATCTTCGGTTCAATGGCGCACAATCGCAATTTGCCGTTTTTTTCATAGACTTTTTTGCTGATGCGAATCAGCAACCCCAACACGGAGCTGGTCAGGAACTTGACATTTGAAAAGTCGATGATTAGCTGGATGTTTTCAGATTGCTCAATCAATGGCATAAATGACCCTTCCAGCGCCTGGATTTGTTCATCTTCCAGGATTTTTTCATCAGTCAGGGTTGCCACGGCGACATTCCCGTGATAGTCAATCTGCAAATTTGGACTCATTTGATCCATAAAAATCTCCTCAATGACCGGATTTAATGGTTGAAATCGTATATTTCGATGCTGACTCTGTCAAGAAAAATGCCGCCTTTGATCATTTTTCCTAAAAAATTCGATTATTCGGCGTATTTTTTACGTTTACCTAATTTCAGTTATGTCATATATTTATAACAATTTTAAACAGAATACGGCCGGGCTTTTTCTTATTTAGACAAAAATTCCCTTGCAACTCCTGAACAATTGCTGATAATTCGTGTATAAAGATGTGAGTATGTGTACCAGCCGTTTGTGCCGTGTTTTTGGGTTGAGTATTGAGGTTTTACCGGTCGCCCCGGAACGGGATGGAAACCGGAAAAAGGATATAACGGTCATATTTTAGGAGAGTTAAATCATGAAAATCAGCCGATCCACAGGTTACGCACTGGTTGCGGTAGGGTACATTGCGCAGAACTATAAGGATGGGGCCGTTCTGGCCGCCCGCATTTCCAAGGAGTACAACATTCCGCTGGAGTATCTGTTGAAAATACTGCAACAGTTGGTGCGCGCCAATGTCCTGCGCAGCAAACGCGGCCCGCGCGGCGGCTTTTTCCTTGCACGCCCGGCCGAGGAAATTACATTGCTTGAAATCATTGAAGCGGTTGACGGCCCGTTGATGAGCCATCTGCATCTGGCGGAACTGACCGGCAACGCTGAATTCAGTCGAAAAATGGAAGATACCTGCCGCAAAGCAACCGAAGAGGTCCGCGAGATTTACAGCCGCGCCCGATTGTCCTCAATGCTGGATTAGATCCGCGACACAACACGGGAATGGAAATCCGAGACTTTCAGCAGTTGATTGACCGGCGATATGGCCAGCGCGACCGGCAGCGGGGAACACCTGCAACATTTATGTGGCTGATCGAAGAGATCGGTGAATTGGCTACGGCGCTGGCGGGCGAAAACGCCGCCAACAAAGAAGAAGAGTTTGCCGATGTCTTTGCGTGGCTGTGTACGCTGGCCAACATCAATGAGGTGGACCTCGAACAGGCCATCAAAAAATACACCTCCAATCGCATCGAGGGATTTAAGTAATCGGTCGGGCAGGTCGGTCGAAGCCGCCTGCCCGTTAAACTGTCTGAAAATCCCTTTGGCATCTCTTGAAAAGCTTATCGTCAATTGAATTTGCAATAAGTCTTCATTGTCCATCCAAATACTGTTGCTTTTGTGTCTTTTCACATTTCTCTTTTTCGTGCGGACTCAAAATAGTAAAATTTTCTCTTAATTTTCTTGCAATATCGCCGGGCTGATTGTAAAGTAAGCTCGAATTTGCAATGATGATTTTATGTAAAGTAAATTGTGAGTTTTCCTTGGTTACCGTCATATCTCCCGTGAATGAATGAGACGATATGATGTATAGTAGCTTGGCGCCAAGGGTGAGATTGTATGCTGCACCCATCGCGGAGCGGTTTTTTTTCGTAAACTTTTTATATAACGCAGTTAAGGGCAGGTAGCTCAGTTGGTAGAGCAACGGACTGAAAATCCGTGTGTCGGCGGTTCAAATCCGCCCCTGCCCATTTCACTCAACTATCTACATAACAACTAAAGTTTTTTGGGGGTGCTCGCTTAAAACAGTGTTATTAATTTATTTTTGCTGTCCGTCCGATAATGCTGGTATAGCTTTTGGAGATTATTTTAGGAGACGTTGCTATGCCGGCACAATTGATCGAACAGAAAGGCAATTTGTCCAATTTCCGTTGAACCAATACAAGACGACTTTACCGGTTCACGGCACCGATGTGGATATTCCGCCGGCAAATCACTCTTTTTGAATTTTGATTTGTGGTTTTGCATTTTGATTTTTAATCTTTGATTTTGCGACATGAACGCGGATTCTCAGCATAAGTTGCGCTGTAGTCATAAATGAACCCCATTTACTTTTGAACAGTAATATCCTATACTCGGTTTGTCCGAGATGAAAAGACACTGATTGTTCTTAATGTACAGGGAAAATACGATGAATCTTAAAGACTATTTTTCTCAGGCGCAAGGGCTGGGCGTTTTGGCAACCAGCGATGCAAACGGCCATGTGGATGTTGCGCTTTATGCCACACCGCACATAGTGGATGAGAACACCATTGGATTGATTATGCGGCCGCGCCGAAGTTTGGACAATATACAGAAAAATCCCCAGGCCGCGTATCTGTTTATTGAAAAAACCGAAGGTTATAAAGGCGTGCGGCTTTATCTTGAAAAAAGCGGCCAGGAAAACGACCCGGAAAAAATCCATCAGCTTCGGCGAAGTCATCACGGCGGCGACGAGGAAAGGGCCACACTGGTGTACTTCAGCGTGACCGAGGTGCGCCCATTGGTCGGCGACAAGACCACGTAAACCGGCCTCCGGCCGAGCCATAAACACTTTGGGCGTAATCGTTCATACGTGCAGCAAGTACCATGGCCACTGCGATGACCATTCTGATCAGCGGTTCGACCGGTTTCATCGGTTCGGCGGCGGCCCATTTTCAGTCAGCCGGACATACGGTACTGCGTTTGAGTCGTTCACCCGGCAAGGGCGCCATAAGCTGGCAACCAATAGCCGGCCGGATGGACGCCCTGCCGGATCATGTAGATGCCGTGGTGCATTTGGCCGGGGAGAACATATTCGGACGGTGGACGAAACGAAAGAAAGAACGCATCTACGCCAGCCGTGTGCACGGCACGACTTTGCTGGTCGAACAGATCGCCGCGATGAGATGCAAGCCGAAGGCGCTCATCTGCGCGTCGCCGTAGTACCCCACCGCCGACGCGCAGATGAGCGCCTTCGGCT